>JBAXBI010000078.1:0-6060 GCA_037142055.1 Candidatus Omnitrophota bacterium
CGGCTCGTCTATTCAAGTATAATTTATCTCCAGTTGGACCAGTTCCAACGGGCCTTGAACCAAAGTTTACTGCATTAAGTATTCTATCATATCCCATATCTACGAGAATATCATAGACGCCAGCACCTAAACCGCCTACGTCGATGTTGACCATATCGGGGCGAACTTTATCTATTATAGAAGCAACCTGAGCAGCAACGAATGTTAATGAACCTCCGGGGTCAAGTCTCATAGATATTCTTTCGCCCATGCGACGACCACATCTATCAATAATACCCACTTTGTCATTATTACGGGCAGGGTCAACTCCAAGAATGACGGGGCCTCTACCAACGATTGTTTCGTCGGGTTTACGAGCCGCCATAACGAGCGCCGGGGGAATAAAACTATTACCCGAACTTTGAAACGCTTCGTTAATTGTAGCAGGATACTCTTGCTTAAATTTCCAACATGGCTTATCAATATTCTCACCAATAGAGTTAGCTAACTCTCGGTTCTTTAAATATGCCCAATATAATTGAGGCCATTCTAACTTGTGCATTGCTCCATAATCAATCCATTCCTTAGAAGGTTCGAATGACATTGGACATTCAGTCTCGTATTCATCATGCCAGTGCCATGGTAAGAATATTACTTCATAATCAGATTCACCACGCATTGCCGCCATGGTATATCGATAAAACAAATTACCAATACCTTCAGCAGTAGATTCAAGAATTATTTCAGTGCCTTCAACGTCACCAACCGCCTGCGCAGACGCGGCAATATGGTTGTCACTATTCTGCCAAAAAGCGATTTCAGAGCCATGAAACAACTGAAAAGTAGAACCGCGCCCTACTTCTTTAGAACCAGCCGTACCAATTGTATAAGAACAATCATTGTGAGCAAAACGTAACTCCTTAGCGTTGGCAGTCTTTAAAGGTGGTTGCCCAATAACCGCATGATATTGATGAAAATTCTTTGCAAGCTCAAAAAGCGTATCCGTTGCCTTATCAGAGTGCGTAAGAATGAACGCCTTCATGGCATTCTTAGTTCCCCACAATTTATGATAATATCTTGCCTCAGTATAGGTAGAAATACCCATCTGACGACCTTTTAATACAATTGCACGCACTTTTCCCTTGCGTTTACGCATCTCTTCAAGACGATCATGCAAGTGTAATTGTGCCCTATTCAATTTAAAAGGTACAATTTCTCCCGTTTTTGAACGAATTCTTAACGCTTCTTTAGCAAAAAATGGAAAATCAAACTTTAATCTCTTTAAAACTTCGATTTCTGGAGTAGTTAAACTCATTCTTCCTCCAAAATCTTAGTAATTTTCTTATTAGCATGGTAATTTCGATGATATTCGTTATATTTCAAACGATATTCATCATCCATCTTTTTCTTCTTCATATATTTCGCATGAGAAGCATTATATTTTGTCTTATTATTCTTACGCCACTTGTCCTGCGACGTATTACCACAAGGTTTGCAAATATAATTGCGAGCCCTCTGACGAGATGGCGTCCAATTGTCATCATCTAACGCAATTTGACATTTTCTGCATATTTTATCCATACATCTATTTAGGCGTTGACCTTGGTTTTTTAATGTGGTAGCAAGATATGAAACAAAAAAACGAGTTTACCTATGACACACGTATGGATAACAATTAGATCAAAAATCCTCTGCGCAAAATGTGGCAGAAAGAAAGGGCGTATAAATTTTATATGCACGCCAGCCAAAAATTTTGGACTTCCAATCCACAATTAAGTTGACTGCCAAAAATTATATGATATTTTGAGGTTGTCGTAAGAACCGATAGGGGCTTTTGAGGACACCTTGAGATAACTCTTACGGAACTGACCAAATGGTTGGGAAATCGATTCTTACAAGCTATAACCCAGATTGTAAGACTCTCTGTTAGCAAAGTAATGCCCTCCACGAATACAACTACGTGGGGGGCATTATTTTTTAGTCTATATTGAAATTGAATTTTGGAGGATTGCGAATTTCCTCCACCAATCTTTCATAACGCAATTGCGCAGCCACAGAGGCATGCTCTACAGCCTCGACAGCCTCTTCTGGTGGCGTAGTAGCATCAATGCCACAAAGGCCCACATACGGCGTTCCCTCGTCATTATGACGCAATTCAAAACCGGGCATTATGAAATTATTAAGCAACATAATATATGCGCGAGTTAGATCATCACTTTGCATTGCGAACCACCTTAGAAGTTTTAACAGGTTCAGCAATATCTGTAGTGGCTACAGGAACATCAGCCATTGTAGCCTGTGCCAATAATATAGAAACAAAGTCACTACGATAGGCAGTGTAATACTTTGCAGTCGTCTTATCATCAAGACCCTTGTATCCCTTAGTCTTCATCGCAATGGTAGCCAATTCATCAGCAACCATCATTAGCTCTTGAGCAGCAATCTTATCCATCATTTTTTTCCTTTTTTGATTGATATCTTAATTTGTTTTGTAGTTTCTTTTTCTCCCGGTAAACAGGATCATTAGCATAACGCTTGTTTTGATAAGCAATAGACTTCTTATTATACTTTTTGCGATACTCCGGATCAGACCTTTTATCGCCATTGTAATCACGAAAATATTCATTATATTTCAAACGAT
The DNA here is from genome assembly GCA_037142055.1 of Candidatus Omnitrophota bacterium. GTDB lineage: Bacteria > Omnitrophota > Gorgyraeia > Zapsychrales > Fredricksoniimonadaceae > JACQCF01. The sequence goes on from JBAXBI010000078.1 coordinate 2,621, forward strand.
ATTCATCATCCAATTTCTTCTTGGCCATGTACTCTTTGTGATAAGCATTATAACAATCATTACATTGACGACGATTGGTTTTACGGCGGTGTCCTGTCCAATTTTCATCAGTAAGGATTGCAGCACATGTTTTACAAATTGGTTCCATTGAATTCTTTATCCCTTAATGTTGACATTATAGCAAAATAAACTATAATTGTAAAATGATTACGCAAGAACAATTAAAAGAAATTTTACATTATGACCCGGAAACGGGGAGTTTTACGTGGGCTAAGTCCGGGCGGCGTATAAAGATAGGTAAGGTAGCCGGAGGATTGGAAAAAGGTGGATATATTCGTATTAGGATTTTTGGAAAAATGTATTTTGCACACCGACTAGCTTGGCTTTATATGACGGGCTCTTTCCCACCTGAATTGATTGACCATGATAACGGAAATCCCAGTGATAATAGATTTGTAAATTTACGAGAGGCAACTCGTTCCGAAAATCAAGCAAATAGGGGGAAAACGAAGGCTAACGCATCGGGTTTCAAGGGTGTTTATTGGGATAAAAAAGCTAAAAAATGGAAAGCTCAAATAGGTTTTGAAAGTAAAACAAAATATTTAGGGTTATTTGATACAAAAGAAGAAGCGCATGATGTTTATAAAAAAGCTGCTGATAACCTTCATGGAAAGTTTGCAAGACATAAGTAAATGATGAAATGAAAAATTGGGTTGGAGTATATGTACCCCCACTACCCCCACCCCCTCGTTAAAACTTTTTGGGTGTATGGGGGGGTTAACCTTTTTTCCCATTGTGAGCAGGACGATCTCTAGCAATCGTCTTCATTAACATTAACAATTAATATTAACAAGACGATCTAAGTAACGTTAGACAAACAATACTTTAGTATTATGTTTATTTACTATATGAATACTTTCCACGTAATACTTCCCAAACAAACTTGCCCTTAGACTCTGCATAAGGCATAGCATTACCAATACTCTTAGGAACATCATGGTAAATGTATGATCCACTTCTCTTAAATGTTACTGTCAAATCTTGTGTCTTATCATCATATGATACTGATTCAACATTACTTGACTCTACTGGTTCTTTATTATAACTCATAATCATTTCTCCATTGTTTACTTAACGTTTATTATATCGTCATTACAAATAATGTCAACCACGTTAATACTAAAAATTATTATTAATTTTCTTCATCACCATCATCATCCAAATCATTACTCGAATTCTTTGAAACTTTACTTGATTTTGTATCAACTATAGTTGCAGTAGTATCAAAAACTTCTTGATCTGTTAAATCCATCAACGATTTCAATACGTTAACGTTAACATTATTTTCTGATGATATTTTTTCAGATTGGTTAAGCAGATTCTTTCCAAGGAATATTGCCATCTGAGTATTGTTTTCTGCCATTTTAAACTGTGTTCTTCGTAAAGAAAGTTTACCTTCATTGGCGGCAGATTCCATTAGTTGAGCAACCTCTGGGTTGTTTTTCTTAAACTCTATGAATGTTCCTTGGTTAACTCCTAAGCATGCAGACATCTCTGCCTCGCTGGCGTTTAGATATGCCATGTCCGCAATTCTTTGTAGTGTTATCTCATCTGGAAATAGTACTGGAGGTCTTCCACCTTTTCCAGAATTGTATTGTTCTATAATCTGATTTACTTTTTCGTTGGCCATTATTATCCTCGCGTTAGGAAATTGTTTTACTTTAAGCTTTTCTTTTAATTCACTAATTTTTTCATTTTTAGTTTCAATACGGTCTTCTAACACTTTAATTCTGTTCTCAAGCTCTTTAAGATTATTAGATTTGTCTAATAAAGCCAAATGTCTTTTAAGAGCAGCAGAAGGATCGATTGGGTTTTTCTTCATCTTACATATATTTATACAAGAGGGCTTGACAGTCTTATACAGTATGATATGTTGTGTTTATCGACGCTGATGTCGTATCTTTTTGGAGAGTGTTATGACTATTAATGATCTTCTTGATGTTCTTGTTGCAGATGTGCGCAAAGAAATTGATTTGTGGGCTGGTAATGGTTGTGCGGATTATTGTCCTGACGACACTTGGGATATTATCGATGATAAGTTTCAAAAGATTGGTGGCAAAGTTCCTGCAAGGTTTTCCAATAAGAATGTTAAAGAAGGGTTCAACAATCGTCTTACTATTTCTTTTCCAAGGATGCATAAACTGAAGATTAATTTCTATTTTGATATGCGGTGGTATGATTATCATGATGAGCCATATTGGACATTGGAAGATGCTGATATTTCTTATGAGTATTCCGAAAATGATCTAATTAGTTTCCATAACTTGTTATCGAATATGGTGATTTTAGATAAACTTTCTGCTTGACAATGTGTAGGATGGTGGTAGGGTTGTCTTACTAACCTTTTGGAGAGAGAAAATGAAGAATCCTAGAGAAATAATGTACATTGAGCCACGTCGTTCATTTAATGTGTATGATGATGATGGTAATCCTTATGATATGCGTGATGAATCTTGTGAGATAAATGAGGCTGAATGTTTTGTTGTTTATGCAAATGAATGGGATAATGACCGTGAAGTTTGGAATAAGGTTGAGCAGGAGACTTTTGGTAAGTTTGCTGAAGCGGTTGTGTATGTAAAGTTTACTCGCAAGTGCAATAGGGTATTCATGTTGTAAACAGGCCCACCAAGGGAGAGAGTGCCTTGGTGGGCCACCATCGTCATACGAGGGAAATCGATAGGAGAATCAGGCTATCGATAATTCTATTTATAATTACGATATCATTTGCTTTAACTTAGTAATGATTTTACTAACAGTGGCATTCTCTTCAAGACTCAAATCGAAGCGGTCTTCAAAAAACTGAATGTCATCCTTGATAGTCTGAAGATCGTGTGCTTTAAACCATTCAAGTATTTGCATTCTGGACTTGCACTTCATGATACCAGCAATGAATCCATTTGATTTGCCTAATTCGCTGCCAACCTTGGTTTTAAAATAACTGCTCATGTTAACCTTAATAAAATGTTCTTATGTATTTATATAAAAGAAAACCCACCAATGATTAGTTGGTGGGCTTTCCTCTGAAAGAAAGAGATAAGAAACATATCAGATATAGAAACATCTAATAATTAAGTTATACCAAATTATGGTGTTCTTGTCAACATCAATTTCTACAAATTTCACAATTTTCTATCAAATATAGAACCATAGAACTGATATAGATGAGATAAAAAAAATAATCAATTATTACAACCATTTAGCATAACAATAAAAATATAGAAGTTTTGACCAAGTTCTTTATATAAAGAAGAAAAAAATAAAAATGATATTATTAAATAAAAATGGTTTTTCTCTTTCTTTATATTAATATATTTTAAGTTATATATTAAGAGCTATCCGCACGATCCAAGGCTATCTCGGTATGACCAAGTATTACGGTC
>JBAXBI010000079.1:0-6040 GCA_037142055.1 Candidatus Omnitrophota bacterium
CGTTCTGGATAGGGTGATATATAATGCAATTCGAATTCAAGAATATAACTATTTATTTTCTTTCAGCGTTTTTATTATTGATTTTATGTCTTATAACTTATGGTAATGTTCTTAATCACCCCTTTATGATGGATGATATAGGATATCTTGAACCAAGCCGAATCTCTTCATTTTATCCGCACTTAAAAGATTTTTTTACAACAAGCAGTGATCATCTTTATGCCCCATTGAATTACCTTCTAAATGTTGCATTGTTTAGCCGCATACATAACGCTTTTTTCATGCACTTAATCTATTCCTTTTTTATACTAATTGACCTTCCCCAAATCAGTGGACAGGTTGTTAAGATACTATTTATCCTGACCCGATGCTTTTTTTAAGTCTTCAAGAAATTTAGGATCAATATTCTGTTCCCCCAACGATTGTGCTTTTTTTACATCAGCCCAGCTTTTGTCATAATCCTTTTTTTCATAATATGTACGCCCCCGATAATAATAAGGGTGATCAAATTCGGGCTTAATTTCTATTGCTTTATTAAAATCATCTAATGCTAATTCATATTCTTTTTTAAGGAAATAGCTTGTGCCTCGACAAAAATATGCTTCAGCAAATCCTCCGTCATAAAACTTGGACGCCACTTCTATAGCCTTAGTACTATCGGCTATGGCTAGATCCAATTCTCCCTTATCTCGATAAACAAAAGCTCTATTGTGATACGCATAAAAAAGGCTGGGATCAATCTCGATTGCTTTACTGTAATCAGCGATAGCTTTATCAGCATTGCCCGTAGCCTTATAAATATAACCTCGTGTATTATAAGACTTGGCTTGTTTAGGATTAACCTCAATAGCCTTACTGTAGTCAACTATAGCCTTATCATAGTCATTTTTATTAAAGTACGCTGTCCCGCGATTGTGATAGGCCTCATCGTTATTGGGGTTTATCTCGATGGCTTTATTAAATTCTGTTATTGCTTCATCGTACTTATGGTTTTGAACATCTTCCATTCCATTTTTAAGAAATTCCTCGCCGGTATTCTGCGCATAACCATTAAAGGTAAATACAAATAATGAAATCGAAACCAGAAAAATTTTCTTAATCAAATTGGATTTAAGAGACATCTTTCACTCCTCATTATTGGGTTGCCTTTCGTACTCAAAGGGACTCAAGTAGCCCAGTGTCGAATGAGCCCGCTTGCGATTATAATACATCTCGATATATTCAAATATCTTAATTTTTGCTTCATCCCGCGTCTTGAACTTGTTCCGATGAATAAGTTCGACCTTGAGTGTATGAATAAAGCTCTCAGCGACAGCGTTATCCCAGCAATCGCCCTTCTTGCTCATACTGCCGACGAAATCGTTCTGTGCTAGCAACGCCTTGAAATCATTCCCAGCGTATTGACTACCACGATCCGAGTGAAGAATCAGCCCTTTGCTTGGATTCCGTCGAAGAATTGCCTGTCTCATGGCCTGCATGACCAGCGTATCCGCAATGGTTTTATCCATTGCTAAGCCGACAACGCCTCGGGAGAACAGGTCAAGCACCGCCGCCAGATATAACCAACCTTCAAACGTCCATATGTAGGTTATATCCGACACCCAAATAATATTTGGTCGATCCACGGTAAAATTCCGACAAAGAATATTCGGCCATACCGGATAATCGTGCTTTGAATTCGTCGTCAGACGGAACTTACGCTTCTGGATAGCAACGACTCTGGCTTCTCGCATGACCTTCGCCACACGGTTCTCTGAACAACGAATAATCTCAACGTTGTTCAATTGGTTCCAGATCCGTGGACTGCCGTAATTGCTGTTATTATCCAGAAAAACCCGTCTTATCTCAATGAGCAAATTCTCGTTATCTATTCGACGCTGACTCTTCGGCCTGCTTTTATATGCGTAATAACCGCTTCTCGATACTTCCAGCGTTTGGCACATCTTCGGAAGCGGGAAGACCAATCGGTTCTCATCTATGAACCTGAACCGTTCTCGGTCGTTTTTGAAAATATGCCGACTGCTTTTTTTAGGATGTCGCGTTCCATCTCAACTTCACGCAATTGCCTGCGAAGCGCAGCAAGCTCGGTCAAATGCCCCTTGCCGGGAAAAGCCTTGTCTCCCTTATCACTGAACTTCTTCTTCCAAAGATAAAGCTGGTTCTGCCCGATTCCAAGGCTTCGGGCCACCTCTGCGGCTTTATGGCCGCCTTCTGTGACCATTTTGACCGCAGAAATTTTAAATTCTCGGTCAAATCGCTTCTTCTTTTTTTCATTCCCCTCCATTGGACACCTCCACTTTTTGAGCTGGTCTTTATACTAAAACCATCTCTTCGTTGTGTCCACTTTTTCGGGGGAAGATCAAATTGTTTTCTGTTTTTTGTTTTTGTACTTTTCATTTCAAGGAATTTATTTATTGTTATATCTACGAGTTTTCTTTTTTGTATTCACACCATGACAGCTTAAATTCTTCAACACATAACGTTTAATATTATTCACTTATAAACTATTTTTATTTTATAAGGATTTTTATGCTATTTCTTGCCTTGTTATGTCAAGAGACTGCTTTATTATTCCCTTTATATGCGGTAATTCTTCTTTTTTATATCAAGATTTAATCTTTGAAAAATTATTTATATAATTTCTCCTTATTTAGTATTAAGTGTTGTGTTTATTTTCTTATGGATGTCCTTAGCTAATCAAAATATACATATTTACGATCAATTTAATAAGTTTGAATTAACTTTTTCTGGATGGTGTGCAAATTTCTCCTACTTAGTTTTCTGGTATGTAAGTAATCTTTTAGTGCCTAGAGACATAATACTTATGTATAGCATGTCCCCTTTAAAGGATTATATTTGGTTTTGGGATTTGTTCTTTTGTTTTTTCTGGATAGGGGGAGGAGTATTAATATTCTTTTATTTTAAGAAATCCATTGAAAGTTTTGCTCTTTCGTTATTTCTTATGGGTTTTATTTATGCCCTTCCAGCATCTATAGCTCGTCCTTACATGGGTTTTGTGATTGAGCCGTATTGGTTTTATTTTTCATCCATTGGTTTTTATTTGTTTGTGGTTTTAATGCTTTTTAAATTAAGGAACAAAGTTGGTAAAGGTGTTTATATTTTTACTTTAATTGTTCTTTCTTTATCACTATTTTTTTGTTCCCAAGGAGTCAATCATACAGCTAGTAATAAAGTAAGCTATTATGCAAATTGGCTAAAGAAATCTCCTGGGAATCTTATTCCAATGAGGGTTTTATCTATTTTTTATATTTATGATGAGCAATGGCCAATTACTGAAGCTTTCACATCTGATATGTTAAGTGCTGTTGATTTTTATATTGCTAATAATTATCAAGATTATGCAAAAAGGTTAATTAGAAAGGTTTCTTTAAGCAATCTTTCTTTGTCTCAACAAAAACAATTAACTTTTCAAGTTGCAGCTTATCATTGTAAATATGGGCTTAAAGATCAATGTAGAGATGTTCTCAGGCGTATTCTTGATTCATCCAAAGAACCTGTTATTTATATGCAATTATCTCACTTATTCTATAAGGTGGGCGATAATGAAATGAGTATTGATTTGCTTAGAAAATGTATTAATTTGTATCCAAAATATAAGGAAGCTTATTTTGTTGCAGGTTTCATGTTGTCTCATCAGGGGCGTTATCAAGAGAGTATAGATTTATGGCAGCAAGGACGTGATATTGACCCATCGGATTTGCGATTTGTTTCAAATATTAATAAAACAAGAAAGATGATAAAGAAGTAGGTATTTAACATTTAAACATTTTTTTAATTTATATATAAGAAGGATAATCACCTCATGCTATAATTGAAAACACTATGGAAAAAAGAATATATTATCATGACACCGACGCTGGCGGGATTGTTTATTATGGGCAATATCTTTGTTATTTAGAGGAAGCTCGCACTGAATTCTTAGAACAGACAGGTCTTAGTGTGGGAATCTTTAAAGAACGAGGGCTTGCCTATGCTGTTAGAGAATGCCATATTGTTTATAAAAGTCCAGCCCGTTATGGTGAGACACTTATTTGTTTAGCGAGCCTTAAGAAAGCAACCACTGCTCAGCTTATCTTTGACCAAACTATCCACGATAAAAAGGATGGACGTCTTATTGTTGAAGCAGAGGTTTCTTTGGTTTGTTTAAATACTGAATTTAAACCTACTACTATTCCAGAAGATTTAAAAGAAAAGTTATTAGCTTAAAATATTTTTACTTTGTTTTATAACCTTGGTGCTCATTGAAAGGAGAACTCAATGAAAATCGGTAAAAGAACAGTAAAGATTTTTAAAATTGTTAATCGTAGTGGTTATGCAACTATTTGTGAGGATCATTTAACAGAAGGAACAACACAGCAACAGGCGTTAGCACGTATGGTTAAAGCGTTGAGTCGAACAGATCGAAAGAAAAAATAATTCTCTAAAACTATTCTTTTAAATATTTATTTACCATAGGTTTCTTAAATTCTAAAAGAGGTTTAATATGCAACATGAAATGGCAACAACATCGTTCCAATTAGATGGTTATCACGTGGTTAAGTCGTTAGGTATCGTCAGAGGTCTCACTGTCCGATCTCGCTCTGTGTTTGGTTCTATAGGGGCGTCCTTGCAAACCATTTTAGGGGGCAATATCACCTTATTATCCGAACTTTGCGAAAAAGCAAGGGAAGAGGCTTTTGATTTGATGCTTTCTCATGCCAAAGAAATTGGAGCTAACGCCGTAATAGCCGTTCACTATGATGCTACAGAAGTAATGGAAGGAGTAACGGAAGTTCTTTGCTATGGGACAGCTGTTACGGTAGAGGCGATTCGTTAACTAAAACTTGTGTTTGACTTTCGATGATGGTAATATTTTAAACTCTATGATTACTAAAGAAGATGTTAAATATATAGCTGCTTTAGCTAGAATGCATGTGGTCGAAGAAAGATTGGAGGGGTTAACTAAAAACCTGACTGATATCGTCGGCTACGTTGAGCAATTGCAGAAATTAGACTTAAGTGATGTTAAACCCACAAGCCATGCTGTGCCGCTAACCAATGCTTTGCGTCAAGACATTGTGAAACCTTCTTTGTCAAATACTGAAGCTTTATCCATTGCGCCGCAAGTACAAGAAGGCTGTTTTAAAGTACCTCTGGTTATAGAATGAACCTTCATAGTTTAACCGCCCATCAGATTTTAGATCTTTATAAGACCAAAGAAACTTTTTCTTTAGAAGTGCTTAACGCTATTTTGGAGCGTATTGGACTTCTTGAATCCAAAGTTCATGCGTATGTTCGTTTAAACACTCAAAGTTCTGTTACGCAAGGTCCCGTTTCTATTCCCATTGCGATTAAAGATAATATGTGTACAAGGGGAGAAGAAATTACCTGTGCTTCCAGAATTCTAAAAGGATTTCGTCCTCCGTATGATGCAGGGGTTATTGAGAGAATTAAGCTAAGTGGTGGAATGATTGTTGGTTTTGCCAATATGGATGAATTTGCCTTTGGATCTTCAACAGAAAATTCTTGTTATGGCCCAACCTTTAATCCTTGGAATTTATCTTGTGTTCCCGGTGGCTCTAGTGGTGGTTCTGCAGCTTCTGTTGCCTCTGATGAAGCAGTGTGGGCGTTAGGATCCGATACCGGAGGCTCTATCCGTCAGCCTGCAAGTTTTTGTGGTGTGGTGGGGCTAAAGCCTACCTATGGGCGAGTCTCTCGTTATGGGTTGATTGCTTTTGCCTCAAGCCTGGATCAAATTGGGCCGTTGACTAAAGATGTTACCGATTGTGCCATGTTAATGAATATTATTGCCGGTTATGATGAGAGAGACTCTACCTCTGTTAATCAAGCTGTTCCGGATTACACTAAATCTTTAGTTAATGATGTACGTGGTATCAAGTTAGGTGTTCCCAAAGAAGCTTTTGTTGAAGGACTAGATCCTCAGGTTAGAGCCTCTGTTGAAGCGGCTATTGATCAACTAAAGAAAATGGGAGCTATCGTTAAAGAGGTGTCTCTGCCGCATACGCCTTATGCCGTTGCT
>JBAXBI010000080.1:0-6018 GCA_037142055.1 Candidatus Omnitrophota bacterium
CTTCTGATTTATATGCCGCTATTAACTCTTCCGCCAATTTAACTTCCATTGGTTTCCCCTTTTTGTTTCTTGCGAAATCTCTCACCCAACGCATAGCTAAAGACATTCCACGAGCTGGAACTACGTCCATTGGAACTTGATAAGTAGCTCCTCCAACACGTCGAGATTTAACTTCTAAGCGTGGGCGAACATTATCAATTGCTTTATTCAATGCTTTGACAGAAGTTTCTTCCTGTGTTTTTTCTTTTAATATATCTAAGGCTCTATAGACTATACGTTCTGCAATAGTCTTTTTACCTTCATTCATGATAATAGCTACAAAACGTGTAACTAAGTCACTATTAAATTTAGGATCACCAATAACTTTTCTTTTTTCTGCACGACGTCTTCTCATGTTAGTTATTTACCCTTCTTGGCACCGTATTTTGAACGGCTTTTCTTGCGGTTAGCAACACCTGCGGTATCAAGCGTACCACGTACAATATGATAACGAACACCCGGTAAATCTTTTACGCGTCCACCACGTACTAATACTATTGAGTGTTCCTGCAAATTATGACCCTCGCCTGGAATATAAGACGTCACTTCGATTTTATTCGACAAACGAACACGGGCGATTTTTCGTAGAGCCGAGTTTGGCTTTTTCGGCGTCATTGTTTTAACTTGTAAACAAACACCACGGCGTTGTGGACAGCTGGTCAGCGCAGGAGACTTACTGCGCTTGATTTTCAACTGCCGGCGATGTCTGATGAGTTGCGATATCGTTGGCATAATTTACACTTTCAATTTTTTTGTATTCACTGATTCCAGTGCCCGCCGGTATTAAATGTCCGACGATGACGTTTTCTTTCAATCCACGTAAAAGGTCAATTTTACCTGATGCAGCGGCTTCTGTCAAGACTCTTGTTGTTTCTTGGAAGCTAGCGGCAGAAATAAAGCTTTCTGTCGTCAGAGAAACTTTTGTAATCCCTAACAGTAACGGTGTTGCTTGAGCAGGTTTTCCCTTTTTCTTTAGCACAGCTTCGTTAGTTTTCTTAAACACAACACGATCAACTTGATCTCCGACGAGGAAATCTGTATCTCCTATATCGTCAATACGAACCTTCTTTAACATTTGAGAAATAATAATTTCAATATGTTTATCATTGATACGTACACCTTGCAAACGATAAACTTCTTGAACTTCATTTAACAAATATTCTTGAAGAGCTTTGTCGCCGCTGACGCGTAAAATATCATGAGGAACAACAGGCCCATCTGTTAATTGTTGCCCAGCAAAAACATGGTCACCTTTATAAACATTAGGATGTTTACCATGAGGAATTAAATATTCCTTAGCCATGCCAGTTGAACTTTTTACAACAATTGTTCGTAAACCTTTTTTGTCTTCACCAAATTCCACCACGCCATCAATTTCTGAAATAACAGCAGGATCTTTTGGTCGACGTGCCTCAAAAAGTTCAGCAACACGAGGAAGACCACCTGTAATATCACGCGTCTTACTTGCCCCACGAGGAATCTTTGCAATCAATTCACCGGCGGAAACATCACTTTTATCATTAACTAAAATGTGAGCTCCTACAGGTATTGAATAAATCCCTACTACTTCTCCTTGGTCGTCATTAATGACGATCTGAGGATGATATTCTTGTTTATGTTCTACAACCACGCGTTCGACAATCCCTGTCACAGGATTCTCTTCACGCTGATATGTAGCATCTTCAATTAAATCTTCGAATGTTACCTTACCTTTTGCCTCTGTAATAATAGGAATCGTATACGGATCCCATGTAGCTATAATTTCCCCTTTGGTAATATTCTGACCATCAGCAAAAACTAAAGCAGTACCTTGTGGGAGCAGATGACGTTCAAATTCACGACCATATTCATTATTAATACTGACTGCACCATTACGATTTAAAACTATATATTCTTTACCGCGAGCAACAACACGCAGTTGGTGATATTTAACAATACCATCTTGTTTAATTTTAATAAACGATTGTTCAATGGTACGAGAAGCTGTCCCTCCGATGTGGAAGGTTCTCATGGTTAACTGTGTACCTGGCTCACCAATACTTTGAGCGGCAATTGTTCCGACAGCTTCACCGATTTCCACCAAGCGTTGATTAGCTAAGTTACGACCATAGCATTTAACGCAAATACCTTGCTCGGCTTCACAGGTTAGAACTGAGCGGATACGCACCTTCTCAATACCTAGCTGCTCAATCATATCGGCTGTTTCATCGGTAATCATTTCACCTGAACCAACGATTTGCGTATCAGTGACAATATCAACGATATTATCAAGAGCAACACGACCCACAATACGCTCTTTTAAAGAAACGACCAACTCATCACCTTCGGTAATAGCAGCGACAGTAATTCCGTTTACGGTACCACAATCGATTTCATTAACAACCACTTCTTGAGCTACGTCTACTAAACGGCGGGTTAAGTAACCAGCGTCGGCCGTTTTAAGAGCAGTATCCGCCAAACCTTTACGAGCACCGTGAGTAGAAATGAAATACTCTAGCACAGTTAAACCTTCTCGGAAAGATGCAGTAATCGGATTCTCGATGATTTCGCCTGATGGTTTCGCCATCAACCCACGCATACCAGAAAGCTGACGGATTTGAAGTTTAGAACCACGAGCTCCAGAATCAGCCATGATATATACAGGATTAAATGGATCCATCTTCTTAAAAACCATGTCTGAAAGAGTCTCAGTGGTGTGGGTCCAAATATCAATAACTTTATTGTAACGTTCACGACCTGTAATAATACCTTTACGGTACTGGTCATCAACTTTAGCTACTTCAGCTTTAGCGGCTGTAATAATTTTTGGTTTATCTTCAGGGATTGTTAAATCAGACATCGCAATGGAAATACCTGCTTCCGTCGATTTCTGAAACCCTAATTGTTTAGCATCATCCAGCAACTTAACTGTACGATTCTGACCAAAACGCTTATAACAATCCGCAATAACAGCACCAATACGTTTTTTATCTAAGAGATCATTTACGTAACCGAAATTGTCCGGAAGGATTTCGTTAAAAAATACACGTCCGACAGTGGTTTCGATGATATTAGTTTTCTTAGCTTGAATTTCTTCTTTATTAATTTTAGCCTTTGGATCAGATTGAATAATTAAAGATGGCTTCTCTTGCCCCCAAACGGGGATGTCTAAACGTAGTTTAATCCTCGCATGAAGACCTAAGAAATCATCATGGTAAGCAATTTTAACTTCGTTACGATTGGCAAACAAATGACCTTCTCCTTGAACCCCTGGTCGTTCCTTAGTCAAATAATATAAACCTAAAACGATATCTTGAGTAGGAGATACAACAGGCCGACCATCCGCTGGAGAAAACAAGTTATTCACTGACAATAATTGCAAACGACACTCAATTTGCGCTTCCAAACTCAAAGGAATGTGAACAGCCATCTGATCCCCGTCGAAGTCTGCGTTAAATGCTGTACAGACTAGCGGATGTAATTTAATAGCCTTACCTTCTATAAGCACAGGCTGAAATGCCTGAATAGACAAACGATGTAATGTAGGAGCACGGTTAAGCATAACAGGATGATCTTGAATAACTTCATCTAAAATATCCCATACCTCAATCTTAGCACGCTCAACCATACGCTTGGCACCTTTAATCGTATGCACAAAACCTTTATCACGCAATTTACGAATAATAAATGGCTCAAATAATTCCAAAGCCATTTTCTTAGGCAACCCGCATTGATGTAATTTAAGTTCTGGTCCAACGACAATAACAGAACGACCAGAGTAATCGACACGCTTACCTAAAAGGTTCATACGGAATCGGCCTTGTTTACCTTTAAGCATATCGGATAAAGACTTTAAAGGACGGTTCCCGCTACCTAATACTGGACGACCATGACGCCCGTTATCCAACAGAGCATCCACCGCTTCCTGTAACATACGTTTCTCGTTACGGACGATAATTTCTGGTGCATTAAGGTCTATAAGCTTTTTTAAACGGTTATTACGATTAATAACTCGGCGATAAAGATCATTCAGATCAGAAGTCGCAAAACGTCCACCCTCTAGAGGAACTAAAGGCCGCAGATCAGGAGGTATAACTGGCAGTACATCTAAAACCATCCATTCAGATTTATTACCAGAAGCTCTGAAATCTTCGACAATCTTTAAAGTCTTAACTAATTTCTTGAAATTAGTACCATTAGGATTAGCATCGGCTAAATCCTTACGTAATTTCTTACAAAGAACAGCTAAATCAATTTCTTTAAGTAAATCACGGACAGCCTCAGCACCAATTTTGGCTTTAAAGGCACCGCCGTGCTTGACCATAGCTTCTTGATATTCATCCTCGGAAAGAAATTGCTTCTTCTTTAAAGGAGAAGTCCCAGGATCTATGACAACATATTCCTCATAATAAATTAATTTTTCTAAATCACGCAAACCCACTTGCAGCAAGGCTGCTAAACGGGAAGGAACCGCTTTGTAAAACCAAATATGAGTCACGGGACAGGCCAAATCAATATGCCCCATACGTTCACGACGGACTGAAGAACGAGTAACCAAAACTCCGCAGCGGTCGCAAGTAATCCCCTTGAATTTAATTCCCTTATATTTACCGCAATTACATTCCCAATCACGGATAGGTCCGAAAATCTTCTCGCAGAAAAGACCATCCTTTTCTGGTTTCAAAGTTCGGTAGTTTAGAGTCTCGGCCTTTTTAACAGGGCCGGTCGACCATGAAGATATAACCTCAGGAGAGGCGATACGAATTGTTATACGATCTTGTTTTGTAACATCAATTTTGGTCATTGTTTGGCTTCTTCCTTTTGTGGTTGTTCGGATTCAGCTCTTTCCATACGAATATCCAGGCAAAGACCTTGCAACTCTTTAACTAGAACGTTGAAGGATTCAGGCGTTCCTGGTGCAAGCGCCTGTTCGCCTTTGACAATGGCTTCATAAATACGGCTACGTCCGTTGACATCGTCAGATTTAACGGTCAACATTTCCTGCAATGTGTAGGCCGCACCATAAGCTTCTAAAGCCCAAACTTCCATTTCCCCGAATCGCTGTCCACCAAAATGGGCTTTACCACCCAATGGTTGTTGAGTAACTAGCGAATACGGCCCAATAGAACGGGCGTGAATTTTTTCATCAACTAAGTGATTAAGTTTAAGCATATAAATGTAGCCGATAGTTACCTTTTGCTCAAAGGCCACACCTGTATGACCATCAAATACAACGGCCTTACCATCTTGTGGAAGACCAGCAACCTTAAGAAGATCACGAATTTCCTGCTCAGTCGCACCATTAAATACTGGTGTCTCTGCATGGAAACCTAACGCTTTAGCAGCCCAACCCAAATGGGTTTCCAAAAGCTGACCTACGTTCATACGTGAAGGTACGCCTAGAGGATTTAGAACGATATCTACTGAACGTCCATCTTCTAAGAATGGCATATCTTCTTCAGGCATAATACGAGAAACAATACCCTTATTACCATGACGACCAGCCATTTTGTCCCCAACAGAAAGCTTACGTTTGGTTGCCACATATACGACTACACGCTTAAGCACTCCCGCTGGAAGCTCATCACCACGACGGATTAAATCAAGCTCTCGCTCTTCTTCTTCCATCAACTGAGCGATTTTGTCCATGTAAAAACTCATGACTTCACGAGCTTCTGAACCTTCATCAATATCGTCTAAGGTTAGTTTACCAACACGTTTCTTATCAATACCTAAGACTTTGCTTAATTTAACTTCTTTTTCTAGATTAATAATTTCAATTTCTTGTTTGTAATACTCTTTAATCTTATTAATGGCCACATTTTCTTTTGATTTATCCTGTTTGGATTTGCGACCACGCTCATTACGGGCAAAAACTTCAACGTTAACAACAACACCTTCAATCCCCGGAGATAAAGTCAACGATGTATCACGCACATCAGCGGCTTTTTCACCAAAGATTGCACGAAGCAGGCGTTCCTCAGGAGAAAGTTCTTTCTC
>JBAXBI010000081.1:0-6017 GCA_037142055.1 Candidatus Omnitrophota bacterium
AGATTGGGATGCTCTCTGGGATTTTGAAATGCTTCTTAAAAAGAAATCTTCGACGATCGCAGCGTTAGTGGTTGAACCCCTGGTGCAAGGAGCGGCAGGGATGCTGCTTTGGCCTAAGGGAATTTTAAAAGAGTTTAGACGTCTGTGTACTAAGTACGATGTGTTTTTAATTGTCGATGAGGTGGCAACCGGATTTGGGCGTACAGGTAAGATGTTTGCCTGTCAGCATGAAGGAGTCTCACCTGATTTCTTATGTTTGGCTAAAGGAATAACAGGGGGTTATCTGCCTTTAGCGGCGACTTTGACGACGAAAAAGATTTATGAAGGGTTTGTGTTTGACTTTAAAGATCAAAAGACGTTCTTTCACGGGCATACCTACACAGGTAATCCTTTAGCCTGTGCGGCTGCATTAGCTAATTTGGATGTCTTTGAAAAAGAGCGGACGCTTGAGAAATTAGCTGTCAAAATAAAATTTCTCGCGCAGGAATTAAAGAAGTTTTATAATCTGCCCTCCGTCGTAGAGGTTCGCCAGTGTGGATTTATGGTAGGCATTGAGCTAAAAGGCCGATGGGAAGATCGTTTGGGGGCTCAAGTCTGTCACACGCTGCGTAAGTACGGGGTTATCCTGCGGCCCTTAGGTAATGTGATTGTCATTTTGCCACCGCTTGTGATAAGTCAAGATGAGTTAGAGTATCTGCTGATGGCCACTTACAAGGCGATCGAAGAAGTGATGAAAAAAAGAAATGATAACTAATAATACAAAACCAAATAAAGACACTACCGTGTTTGTCGCGATGAGCGGCGGGGTGGATTCATCCGTCGTGGCAGGCCTCATTAAGGAAGCGGGCTACAAAACCGTTGGGGTGACGATGTGTTTTAATATCACTCATCCTAATAACAGTAAACCTTCATGTTGTGGAATTGAAGGGATAGGGGATGCCAAGCGGGCGGCCGAGATACTTGGAATCCCACATTATGTCTTTAATTTTGCTGCTGATATTAACGATTACATCATCGAAGACTTTACCCGTGAATACTTAAGTGGGCGCACACCGAATCCGTGTGTGCGTTGTAACCAACATCTGAAATTCGGCACACTCTATGAGAAGGTTAAATCGTTAGGTGCTGATTATATTGCGACCGGCCATTATGGGAAAATAGAGTTTAATCAGCATAAAGGTAATTTTGAACTTAAAAAAGCCATCGATGAGCGTAAGGATCAGTCGTATTTTCTCTATAGCATGAAGAAGGAAACCTTACCCTCTATTCTTTTTCCTCTAGGAGGAATGACTAAGACAGAAGTCCGTGACTTGGCACGTAAATATAATCTCAATACCGCTGAAAAGCCTGAAAGCCAGGACATTTGTTTTGTACCAGCGGAAGGGTATAAGAAATTCCTAGAGGATCGCGTAGGGAAAGAGACGATGATTCCGGGGGATTTTATTGATGAAGAAGGAAAGGTAATCGGTAAACATAAGGGAATTGCTTACTACACAATAGGTCAGCGGGATAAGCTGGGGATAGCGTTAGGGTATCCTGTCTATGTTTATCGCATAGATGCTAAAACCAATACTGTTTATGTAGGAAATTTAGATCAGCTTTATTCCAAGGGGCTGATGGCTAATAGCACCAACTGGGTTAGCATGGAAATTCCCAAAGAAAGCATAGAAGTTATGGCCAGAATTCGCTATAATTCCTCTGAAGTTAAAGCGCAGCTTACAGCGGTTGATCAACAGAGAGTTCGTATTGATTTTGCAGAGCCGCAGAAATCCGTTACACCCGGACAATCGGTGGTTTTTTATAAGGATGATGTAGTTTTAGGAGGGGCAATCATTGATGCTGCTATTTAAAATGAAAAGTATAATGGTGAAAAATGATATGGTTAGAGCAAATTTAAGTCTAATGTTTCTTCTTTTAATATCATCTTCTGCCATGGCTCAAGTAAATCCTGCTCGTCAAGCCGAAGAAAAAAGAGGGACAATATCTCCTGCTGATGGTCCGTGGAGCGCATACGACCGTAAGGGGTATTTAATCAGACAAGAAAATTATAAGAATTACCGTCTAGATGGAGATATCCGAACATTCTTCCCCTCAGGTGCTGTTAAGGAAATGACTCATTATGTGGATGGTTTTCGTCAGGGGCCGTATAAAACATACTATGAAAATGGTGGTTTAGAAAGCGAATCAATCAACGTTAATAATAATTTGCAAGGGGAGAGTAGACGGTATTACAAAACTGGTGAGCTTGAAAGTGTAGTTAATTATAATTTAGGAAATTTAGAAGGTGATAAAAAGGTTTATTTCAAGAATGGCAGTTTAAAGCAGATTGTATTTTACAAAAAGGGCTTAATCGATGGTGCTGTATTGACCTATGGAGAAGATGGTCAGGCACTACTGGAAGAAAACTATAGAAGTGGTGTTTTGACCAGTCGTAAAGAAGAAGTTAATGGAGCCGTCATGGCAGTAGTTCCTCCGGCCAATCCAGTGGCGAAACCTAAGGATCTAGCCTCTCCAGGCCCAACGGCAACAATTCCGACGCAGGATAAAAAATAGGTTTTGAGATAATATTTTACCTAAGCCCCGTATCAAACGGGGCTGTTGTATTTAATGGTTTAGTTTTTTTATGAATGAATTTAGATGACAAGGAGAAGGCATGATTAAGTTAAATACGGATTATTTAAAAGATTTGGTAAGTGACGCAGATTTAAAAGCGATTTTCCCCGAAGTTCAGGGTGCCCATGAAGCGTTGAAGAATAAAACGGGAAAAGGTTCTGAGTTTACCGGGTGGCTTAATTTGCCTACGAGCATAACAGAAGATTTCTTAAAAGAACTTCAGGTGTTATCTCAAGAGGTGCAGAAGGATTGGGATTGTTTAATATCCATTGGTATTGGTGGTTCTTATTTAGGTATTCGAGCTGCAGTGGAGTTTCTAGGAGGAATTACGCAGATCCCTATTTATTATGCAGGGCATAATATTAGCGGGGAGCAGCTTTGGGAGCTTTTAGAATCTTTAAAGAATAAACGTGTTGGAGTGGTTGTTATTTCAAAGTCAGGAACAACAACGGAGCCTGCGATTGCTTTTCGTGCAGTGAAGAAATTGTTAGAAGCCAGATTTAGTTCTGAAGAATTAAAGAAGCGTATTATTTGTGTGACCGATGAAAAGAAAGGCGCTTTGCGTCAGATCGCAACGAAAAATGGCTACCGTTCTTTTATTATTCCCGATGATGTGGGGGGGAGATTCTCAGTGTTGACTCCTGTTGGACTTGTACCCTTAGCATTGGCCGGCGTTGATGTGAAATCTTTAGTAGAAGGGGCTCGCAGAGCGCAAGAAGAATATGAACAGTTAGATCTAGAGAAAAATATTTGTTATCGTTATGCGGCTATTCGCAACATCCTTTATCGTAAGGGGAAAAAGATAGAAGTTGTTTCCTCCTTTTATCCCCAAGTGTATTTTGTCGCAGAATGGTTTAAACAACTTTTTGGTGAGAGCGAAGGAAAGGGAGGTAAAGGAATATTCCCAGCGTCGATGATTTTTTCAACTGATCTGCATTCCATGGGGCAGCAAATGCAAGATGGAGAGAGAAATATTTTTGAAACATTTATTTCAATTGATCAACCTAAACACGATTTGTTTATCCCTGAGGATCCAGATGACATAGACGGTTTTAACTATGTTGCGGGGAAAAGTTTTGATTTCGTAAATAAAAAAGCTTATGAGGCTACATCAGCGGCTCATTTTGAAGGTGGCGTGCCTAATATGACGCTTAGCCTTTGTAAGGCGGATGCTTTTCATTTGGGACAGTTGTTGTATTTCTATGAAAAGGCAGTCGCGATCTCGGGGTATATCTTAGGAGTCAATCCTTTTGACCAGCCAGGTGTAGAAGCATATAAGAAGAAAATGTTTGCCCTTCTAGGCAAGAAGTAATCCTTTATCAAACCTTTTCTATTTCTTACATCGTTACAGAACCATAGGTAAAGGAAAGAACATAGAAAGCAAGTAAGATGGTTGAAATGAATGTAAGGATGAAATCCAACCATGCATGGCGAGAGATAATGCCTAAGATTAGGAATAAGGGAAAAGCTGTCGCCAGGTAACGTTCACCGCTAATTAACCAGGAGATGCTGTAAGTCGCCAGAAGAAATGAAATAAGATAAAGCGAATAGGAGAGTCTTATGCGCCAGAGACCGATAATGCTTAAGAGACCAACAGTAAAGAAAGTGACTATTTGAGGAAATAATAAGGTGATTCTATAGGAGGGTTCCTTTATGCGCAGTTGATTGAACATAGATTGGATATTACTAATGAAGAAAATATAATGATGATACCAATTAATCTTTTCAAATTTTAGAAAAGCAACCCAATCCCCCAGAACGATTTTATTAAGAAGTAAATAACAAGAGTATCCCACGACAACTGAAACTGCTACGGTAGCTTTCTGAAGTAGATCTTTGCTGCGAGGCTTTTCCAGAAAACACTCAACAATTAATATAATTAATAGAAATATTCCAGAGTTTGGCCGGGCTAGGACAGTCAAGAAAGCTACCAAGGATGCGATAACCCATAGTTTTCGACGCATCGCGTATACACTTAATAAAAAGAAGGCTAAGAAGGTGCTTTCACTAAAGGATATGTTTAGAAAAAAGGAGAAAGGATAAATTAATAAGTATTTAACGCAGCGTAAAGCAGTATTCTTGTCATAATCCATTGCAGCTAATTTATAGAGTGTTATTGCGGCGATGATTAGAAAGGTATTAGAGACTATTAAGCTGCATAAAAAGACATTGCTAATGATATAGTGAAGAAGTTGAATAAGAGAAGGGAATAAAGGGGCAAAAACGATAAGAGGACTTTTATCTGGGACAGAGGTGTATCCATGCTGAGCAATATATAAATAGTGATTTGAATCCCATCGATCCCAAAGGTTTTGTAGGCTTGGGAAGAATCCGGGGGATTGATTGCGATAAAAAAGGAGTCCACAATAGGCCAGCAGGAAAATAACGATACGTGAGCTAATCACCATAGCGGCTATAATGCTAAAAACTTTAAGATTCTCAGGGATGCTTTTTTTCATGACTAAGATAGTTTAATTAGGATGGATGTTTATATTAAGAAATATTATACCCCAGTGTAAAGTTAAGGAAGTGTAATGTTTAAATTATTATTCAATAATGCTTAGAATTTAATTTTGTGATATCTTTATTCAAGTCGCCTAGACAAAGGCGGTATTAATTTTAATAGTAGTTCTTATTGAAGAATAGGAAAGCGCAATGTCTTTTGCCATACAAACCAGAGATGTCGTTAAGACGTTTCGATCAGGATTTCCTCAAGTAGTATCCACCAGGGCTCTGGAAGGGATAAGTTTGAATATTCATGAGGGGGAAATTTTAGGGCTTTTAGGGCCCAATGGAGCGGGAAAGACGACATTCTTAAATATTCTCTCAACTCTTCTATTGCCAGATAGTGGTCGTGTAGAAATCTTAGGAATAGAATCTAAACCACAGAATTTTTCTTATATTCGTCGTTTGATTAATATGTCCTCAGGGTATCCTAATTATGCCTTTAGTCTAACAGTTAAAGAAAATCTAGAATTTTATGGAAGACTTTATGGATTATCCGGAGTGGTCTTAGAGAAAAAAGTTAATGAGGTTATGGAGCTGTTTTTGTTAACCTCATATACTAAACGTCGTTTTGATGAGCTGTCCTCTGGTACCAAACAGCGCCTTTCATTAGCTAAATCTTTACTGAATGATCCGAAAATTCTTTTTCTTGATGAGCCAACTGTTGGTTTGGATCCTGAGGTGGCTTTAAAGACAAGGTTAATTGTCAAAGATGTTTTAAAGCAGCGGAAGGTCACAGTACTCTTAACCAGTCATAATATGGATGAAGTCGAAGATATGTGTCAGAGGGTCGCATTTATTCAAAAAGGGAATATTGTTAAATTGTCCCCTTTGCAGGAGCTAAAAGATTTACATAAAACCGATGATTTAGAGCAGGTTTTTATCCGTTTAGCTCAAGC
>JBAXBI010000082.1:0-6011 GCA_037142055.1 Candidatus Omnitrophota bacterium
TATCTCTGGGTCTAAGTCCTGCAAAATAGGCTCAATAGTCCTCACGATAAACGGCAACCCAATAAAAATTAATGCCAGAGTAATCCCAAGAGGATTATATGCAGTCTTAATTCCAATTTTATAAAAATACTGTCCTAACCACCCATTCGAAGAATACAAAGCCGTCAAAGAAATACCAGCCACTGCTGTTGGTAACGCAAAAGGAAAATCAACTAATGCATCAATAATTTTCTTTCCCGGAAATCGATAACGGGCTAAAACCCAGGCAATTAAGAAGCCAAAAACAACGTTAATACAAGAGGCTACAAAGGCTGTTCCAAAGCTTAAACGATAAGCCGCAAGCGTTCTTCTAGATAAAATAACTTCCCAGAAATCATGCCAGCCCATCGTTGAAGTCTTAAAAAATAGCATCGATAAAGGAATCAATACGATAAGGCTTAGGTAAAAAACCGTATAACCTAAACTTAAACTGAACCCCGGCAATGTAGAACGATTTTTAAGTAGAAACATAATTTAGAAATAAGCGCATTTATTCACAACTAAATTCTTACCCTTAAAACTATGACCTAAACTCCGCGAACAAATCCGTTGATAAGTAGCGTTCTCCAGTAGAAGGAATAATTGTCACAATCAATTTCCCCTTATTCTCAGGACGCGCAGCAACCTTCAAAGCGGCAGCCACGTTACCACCGGAAGAAATACCGCAGAGAATCCCTTCCTCCCTTATCAAACGTTTGGCTGTAGCAAAGGCTTCGTCATTGGTTACTTGGATAATCTCATCAACAATCTTTGTATCCAAAATGGAAGGAACAAAGCCTGCTCCTATTCCTTGAATCTTATGTGGGCCTGCCGCTCCTCCGGATAGCACCGGTGAAGCTGTTGGCTCGACCGCTATAGCTTTAAATGAAGGCTTGCGCGATTTGATAACTTGAGAAACACCCGTAATAGTTCCACCGGTTCCAACTCCAGCGACCAAAAAATCAACTGTACCATCTGTATCACGCCAAATCTCTTCAGCAGTTGTTAAACGATGAATCTCGACATTCGCTTGATTATCAAACTGCTGCGGCAGGAAATACTTCTCTGGATCTGAATCATGGATTTCTTTGGCTCTTTTAACAGCGCCTTTCATGCCTTCAGGGCCGGGTGTTAAAATAAGATCAGCTCCTAGAGCCTTTAACAGAGCACGTCGCTCTACACTCATAGTCTCAGGCATGGTTAAAAGCAACTTATACCCTTTAACAGCTGCCACAAAGGCTAAAGCAATACCTGTGTTCCCGCTTGTAGGCTCAACAATCACGGTGTGAGGCTTAATCTTCCCTGCTTTCTCAGCAGAACGGATCATATTAAATCCAATGCGATCCTTAACAGAATGCAATGGATTAAAGAACTCTAACTTAGCCACCACTGTAGCGTGTGAATCTTTTGTCAATTTATTAAGCCGTACCAGCGGCGTATTTCCGATTAAATCGGTAATGTCATTAGCTATTTTCATAATAATCTTCTCCTTAATTTTTATTTCATAATTTACTAAATCCCTGCGCCATCGGTTAAGATTTCTGAAACTTCTTGAATTGCTTTATGCTCATCTTTTCCAACGGCAGTTATCTTTACCACAGAGTTCTCAGGAGCCGCTAAAACTAGAAGTTCAAGAATTGAAGCGGCGTTTGCTTTCTTTCCATCCTTATAAAAGACAATCTTGGCCTGGGAATTCTTTGTCTGTCTAACAATTTGTGCAGCAACACGTAAATGCAAGCCGTGGGGCGCTTTTATTTCAACTTCTTTTGTCTGCATAGGTGTATCCTTATTTTATTGTTGGTTATCTGTTTTTCTATCAACAATAAAATCTACAACACACCATTAAAGCCCTCCATTTAAAAACACATTTAAGAATCATAATTATTAATTGCCATAAATTTGATCAAAAATACCCTTATCAGCAAAATGCTTCTTTTGAGCCGATTGCCATCCACCAAACTCTTCAATAGTAAATAAATTAACAGCTACTAATTTATCCGCATATTGTTGTGCAATTTTAATATCCCTTGGACGGTAGTAATGCTTAGCGGCAATTTCTTGTCCCTCAGGGCTGTAGAGATATTTTAAATACTCCTGGGCAATCTTGACTGTTCCATGCTTTTCTGCAACACGATCAACTACTGCAACAGGCGGTTCGGCCAAAATACTAATGGAGGGAACCACAATATCAAACTGATCTGGTCCTAGCTGATTAACAGCCAAATAGGCTTCATTTTCCCAAGCAAGAAGCACGTCCCCTATTTTACGCTCAACAAAGGTAGTTGTAGATCCTCGAGCTCCTGAATCTAAGACGGGAACATTTTTATATAAAGCTCCCACAAAATCCTTAGTCTTATTTTCATCACCATTGAATTTCTTGTTGGCATAACCCCATGCTGCTAAATAATTCCAACGAGCACCACCAGAGGTTTTTGGATTAGGTGTAATAACTGAAATTCCTGACTTTACTAAATCATCCCAATCTTTAATATGCTTCGGATTGCCCTTACGAACTAAAAACACAATTGTTGAAGTGTAAGGAGTACTGTTATTAGGTAAGCGAGTCTGCCAATCCTTAGGCAAAAGCTTTCCCTTTTCTGCAATATTATCAATATCATAGGCTAAGGCTAGAGTTACTACATCAGCATCTAAGCCATCGATAACGGAACGAGCCTGTTTACCACTTCCGCCATGAGACTGGTTAATAACCAAATCCTCCCCTGTCAAAGATTTCCAATGAGCTGAAAATGCTTTATTGTAGTCCTCATACAATTCTC
Organism: Candidatus Omnitrophota bacterium; assembly: GCA_037142055.1. Lineage (GTDB taxonomy): Bacteria > Omnitrophota > Gorgyraeia > Zapsychrales > Fredricksoniimonadaceae > JACQCF01. The sequence continues at coordinate 2,796 of JBAXBI010000082.1, forward strand.
GAGTTGGGTCATAGGAGACATTAAGCAAAGTAGTCTGCTTGGCCATAGCACTGATAGATAAACTAGCAGTGAGCACTAAAGCAAAAATAGTAGTTAAAACAATTCTAATTTTCATATTTTCTTCACTTTCTTATATTTATATTCCCTAATGTTTATAATTGTTAGAATGATAATTGTAAACGACTGGTAACAACATTTTCCGACTTGCGATTACCATTGGTTATATTAGCCGCTACACCATGATCAAACTGAGTATGTTCAAAATCTAGTACTGTCTTAACATTCTTGTTTAAATACCAGTTAAGACCAGCAGCCCAAGCAGTTTCTCCTGAAATATTTGTAGTCCCAGAAGAAAAACCCTTATTAAAAATACTTCGATCAAGTCTTAATGATCCATATCGACCAGCTAACTCAAGGGCTCCAAAATAACCATTTGCCCAGTCAAAGTCATGCCTTGGGGTCACACCCGCATAAGTGGCATCCTCACCAGTTAAAACATAGGTACCAGAAATTTGCCAAGCCTTATTATGAAATTTATCCTTAACCAAAGAATTGCCACTGCCCTTTGATAGATCTTGAGCTGAATCAACATACTCACCTAAAAGTCCAAAAGATTTATAATAATAGGAAGCCTGAGGAGAGGTACGAATATGAGGACCATTTGCTGTTATTCCACTAGAATAAGCGAACTGATTGACCTGTCCTGGTGAAATATAACTGTTTGGAGCGCTTGCTCCTTCTTCATGGCCAAAACTTGCAGCATATCCCACCCCTAAACCGCTTAAAAAACTTAGAGATGTATTCTTAAATGGTTGAATAAATAGACGTCCAACAATTTCTTTATCGTTATTATTATCACCTGATTGAGAAGTAGAACTGTATTTATCAGCATCAAAGGCTCCATTAAAAAGACCTACACCATAAGTAAGAGAGTCTTTTAACAATGATCCTGAAACCTGAACACCCAATTCCCGATTAGGATATAAATTTGCTGGCAATCCTGCTTCCGCAAAATTATTAAATCTGGAGTCCTGCAAATTTTCAATACTAAAAGGCGCTTTAAATTTACCAGCACGAATTTTAAACGCAGGAAATTTCGCATATTCAGCATAAGCATCAACAATACTAAGAGAGCTTGATGAAAAATCTGGTGTAATGTTGAAATTAAAATCATGCGCTACGGTTCCTGAGAAAACAGGTCTTACGCGACGTGCATAAAAGGAACTGGTTCCATAGGAAGAATCTTTCTTATTATTAGTAAAGAATCTAGCATCTGCCTGTACATAACCGCCAACTTTTAACTTAAAGTTATCATCAGGTGATTTAATAGAGAAACCATCTTTAGCGCTAGCGGTGATAATTGGAGTCTCTTTTGATTTTGTGGAAGAACCCTCTTTATCAACTTCTATTTGTCTTTTAAGAATAGCAACCTGTTGTTCTAGATCTGCTAATCTTTGTTCTATCGAAACCGAATCAGCATACACCTGACCTGATATCGGCAATATCGCAATTAAACTTAATACTCCAACAATTCGACTTAAAGACTTCATAACGTACTCCTTTATTTTCTACTTAAAGTTAATTACTTATTTTTATCATTTGATTAATAATTACCAACTAATTTAAGGAAAGATGATACGTGTCAACAGGGTTGACACGAAGCGAAAGATTTAAAATTTATAATCATTACCAACTTAATCATGTTAGTAACTATACCATTAGATAAAATATTGTCAAATATTTTTCTTAAATAATCGCTCTACAATCTTAGCACTCCCTGATGGCATAGGATAGCGACGAAGATCTATCTTACCTACCCATTTCTTCTGCTCAAACTCTTTAGGATAATTCTTAAGCTGACATACGTAAACTGACAAATTAACTCGAAATTGTGTATAAAAATGCTGCACATCAAATAAATGTTTAGCTGACTTTAAATCCACACCTAACTCTTCCTTTAGCTCCCTTGTTAAAGCCTGCGCCTTACCTTCTCCTGCCTCAACTTTGCCACCAGGAAACTCCCATAAATCAGCTAAAAGACCAGTCGATGGCCTTTTTTGAATCAAAAACCTTCCATCCTTCTCTATAATAGCAATCACAGCTTGGACATCTTTGATAACCTTCTTCTTTGGTGTTGGAATGATTTCCTGAAGCCCTAAAGAATACGCTTTACATAGTTTATTTAAAGGACAAATATTACATAAAGGTTCCTTATTACGACAAACCAGAGCGCCCATTTCCATCAACGCTTGATTAAAATCCCCTGCCCTTTTAGAAGGCAATACCCCCTCTAAATAACTGTTGATAATCTTATCTTGCTTCGTATCTGCACTTGCTTGAATAGACAATAATCTCATCACAAGCCTACGGACATTAGCATCAATAATAACCAACGGCCTATCAAAAGCAATGCTTAGAACAGAACCTGTTGAATAAGGGCCAAACCCGGGCAAAAGCCTCACCAGATCAGGATTATTAGGTAATTGACCTCGATAATTGGAAACAACAATATTGGCCGCTTTATGGAGGTTCTTGACGCGATTGTAATAGCCCAGTCCCTGCCAAGATTTTAATACTTTCTGCAGAGGCGCCTTAGCTAAATCAAATACCGTCGGATAATCTTTAAACCACTCCTGATAATAAGGAATAACCGCATTAACCGTTGTCTGCTGCAACATAATCTCTGACACCCAAATAGGATAAGGATCTTTTGTTTTTCGCCATGGGAGATCTCTTTTATTTTTATCATACCATCTAAGAAGTAGGCGAGAAAAAGCGGATGTCATGTTAAACGAATAAGGTCAACAAAGAGCTCTTTGATCTTTGGGTGCTGACCAATGGGCTGGCTTAGTTTAATGGTAATATGAGGATGCTTATCTTGTATTTCTCTAACAATGGAAGGAATATCATTATTTACATGACGACCGGAATTTAGAAAATTAAGTAAAACAAGGATTTCCGTAGATCCCTTTTGAATACAAGTCTCTAAACCTGCAGCAATATCCGGCATTTCCACCTCAAGAAAAGCATATTCAAAGATTTCAATACCCGTCATAAGCTTCAATGTCTCTGAAAGCTTTCCAACCTCTTCTTTAACCTTTGAAGAATAACTTCCATGACTGACTAACAATACTGCTCTCATGACAAAACCACCTTTAAAGGATACTCAGATCGGGATATATCAATAGACCGCCCAAAAGAAAAAGAAACCTTATG
>JBAXBI010000083.1:0-5926 GCA_037142055.1 Candidatus Omnitrophota bacterium
AGTTAAAGTACAAACAGTTGGGGGAAGGGTTATCCCAAGTCTTTCAAGGGTTAAAAAACCATTTTTACCGTCCTTCATATCAACATCAATAACTGTGACACCAGAAGATTTACCTGTAGCCATACCAATCGCTGTGTGTTTTCCCGTGAATAATTCTTTAATCTTTAAGGCCTCGCAGGCCGCCTTTTCCTTCCAGCCCTTAACTGCAGGGAACTTTTTGTTTTGAGAAGTTATAACTGCAGGAAAAACCCTCCAACCCCTTTGCCCATAATTTATCGCCTCATCAACAATCGTTCCCACGGCCTGATTGTTCATCTCTTCCCTTCCTGCGGATGCGCCTGCTCGCAATTAAAACAATAAAACTGGATAGGTCTTTTATTAAAGCCACTTCGACCAGCATAATCTGGATTTGTAAAGCTGCCGCATTTACAGCAACGCACAACAGCGATTGAAGTCTTCCTTGAGGTCATTTTTATCCCCTTCTTCTGTCAGAATTTTGTAATCCAATTTGTAATCCAAGCTATGGTAAAGATAGGTAAAATAGGGGAACGAAGAGGAATTAAGCAAAAAAACGCTACTCGTTGTAGAATAACGAATAGCGTCGGTGAATTGCTTTGGTAGCCCCAACGGGATTTGAACCCGTGTCTAAAGACTGAGAATCTTTCGTCCTGGACCAGGCTAGACGATGGGGCCGCTTTTGATGGGTTAATATAACAATCACCTTTGAGAGCGTCAATAATTATTATTAGCCTCTCTATTGACACCGCTTAAGGCAATCCCGATAATATGCGTATGAGTTCATCCATTGCAATTGGTTTTAGCCAAGCAGAAGACCCTCAAGAAGCAGCCTATCAAGCTTCGATGATTGTCAAAAATCAAATGAATAGTCATTCCATTGATATGGCAATTCTATTTGTCTCTATCCACTATGCCAAGCCGGAAATTCTCGACGTCATCAAAAGCATTCTTAACCCTACTCGTTTAGTCGGATCTTCCACTGCGGGAATTATTCTTTCACATGGAATCTTTAATCGAGGATTGGCTATTCTTGCAATTAATTCTTCTTCAGTTAATTTTGGCATCGGCTCCGCCCTCTATAGCCCTGAAGATAACCCTCGTAATTTCGGATTTGAATTAGGCCGGAAAATTTCTTTGGATCTTAAATCTTCTTTTCTTAGACAAGCTTCTGTCATTCTATGTGATGGACTTTTCCAATATAACAATCAATTTATATTAGGCGCTAGAGAATCTTTAGGATACAGCTTTCCCTTAGCAGGAGCCTTCGCTTGTGATAACTTTAAACTCAAAGAAACATTCCAATTCCATCAAAAAGAAATTTATTCTAATGCGGCTGTCGGCCTTCTTATTGGTTCAGATAATCATGTTGCCTTCAGTAATAAGCATGTGTTTAAGCCATTAGGAAAACCCAGAGTTATAACCGTTGCAGAAGGCCACATCATCCGCACCGTTGATCATAAGCCCGCTATTTCTATATACGAAGAATACTTAAAAGATGACGCAATTAACCTAAAGAATGTTTTCTCAAGCTCACCTGCTGCTCTCTACCCACTTGGCATCTATGTTGAAAAACTTCGTCAGTATTTGCTTCGCTACCCTGTTGACATTTTAAGCGATGGGAGTATCGTATGTCAGGCTGATATCCCGCAAGATTCAGAAGTACATTTGACGATCAGTAACAAAGATTCTTTTAAAAACGCAGCCACCGCAGCTGCACAGGAAGTCAAAGAAGCTTTAGGTGGTCATCAAGCTAAATTATTAATAATCTTTGAATCTATGATTCGGCACAAAATGTTGGGTCGTCATTCTCTATTAGAAATCCATGCTATTAGAGAAATCTTAGGGTATTCTACACCTATGATTGGTATGTATAGTTTTGGGGAACTTTGTCCCCTTGGATTAGGTGATTCCCCCACAGAAACATATTTGCAAAACGGAAGTATTTTACTTTTAGCTATCAGTTAAAACTATGAATAACTCTTTATTCCTTTCTCTATTGCCTGTCTATTTAGGAATTATCATATTTATTCTTCTCATATCGATACTGTATTTTTGGTTAACATTAAGCAGCCGTGAAGAAAAAATTCGCCAACTAGAAGAAGCTCATAAGAAAATGATGCGGTCCTTCAACGAACTCGATGAACAAGCTAAACTCATTGTAAAAACTGACCTTGAACTCAACAAAGCCCAAGAAGAATTAGACAAACGACTCAATGGTCTAAACACTCTTCAGAGAGCCTCCCGTCAAATTAACCAAGCGCTTAATGAAGAAGATATCTTTGAAAAGTTAAAAAGCGCCTTATTTGAAGAATTAGGCTTTTCAAGAACTCTGATTGTTGTTAATGATGAAAGACAGCTGCCTAAGATTCGAACCTTCGTTGGTTTCGATGATCGAAAGGTTAAACAAATTGTCGAAAGCTTATATAAAGATGAACACCTTAAAAATGCCCTTAATGAAGGACACTCTCTTTCCTCAATCAGCGCCCCAAGAAAAACTAAAGAAAAAATGACTCATGTATTTGAAACCGAACATTATGTTTTAGCTCCCATCATAACCCAAACAGGAACGCTAGGATTTATCTTCGTTGGTAATCGTTATGATGCCCCTGCAGTAACCCAAGGGGATGAAGAGCTTATAAGTATTTTATCTGGCCAAATTGGTCAATCCCTTGAAAACACCCAATTATTCGATAAAGTTTTTCGTTCTAGTCAAGAATTAGAAATTAAAGTCAAAGAACGTACCAAGCAGTTAGCTAATGCCTTAGCTCAAGTGGAGGAAATAAACAGAAAGAAAACAGAATTTATTTCTGCTGTCTCGCATGAGTTAAGAACCCCTCTGACCTCCATCAAAGGTTATGCTGCAATCCTTATGGCTGGAAAAATTGGCGAAATCCCTGACGCCGTCAAAGAGCGTTTATTTAAAATTAATACTCATTCCGATAATTTGGTTAATCTTATTAATAATCTTCTTGATATCGCTCGTATAGAATCCGGCCGCATAGATTTACGCTTTGGTATCTACAAAACAAAAACAATTGTTGATAACATCGTTGATCTTTTAACTCCCCAAATAACAAATAAAGAAATAAAAATTAAACTTGATGTTCCTGCAACCGTAACAGAAATTTGTATCGATATCTCTCAAGTTGAAAGAGTATTCATTAATCTATTAAGTAATGCTATCAAATTCACTCCTAAGGGAGGAACCATTGCCTTATCTGTCTTGCCTGTTTTAGAAAATGGCTTTGCTACTTTTCAAATAGCCGATACAGGTATAGGTATTGCACCGGCCGATTTAGAGAAATTGTTTAGTGAGTTCTTTAGAGTAGAAAACACTATTAATCAAACCGTCAAAGGGACAGGGTTGGGATTGGTTTTAGCTAAAGATATTATACAAGCTCACCATGGAAAAATATGGGTTCAAAGTCAGTTAGGATCAGGGACGACCTTCTCCTTTACTTTACCTACCAGCAAAGAAATCTTTGATAAAAGCAAGAAAACATCTCCTCTTGCGTAGAAAGGCTTAGCATGCGTAAAGAAAAAATTCTTATTATTGATGATGATCCAGATATTTTGGATGTTCTAGATTTAACCCTATCAGAGAATTACACCGTTATCTCGGCTTGTAATGGCAAAGAAGGTCTCGAACTTCTAAAAGCTAAAAGTCCAGATTTGGTCATCACGGACTATAACATGCCGGTTATGAACGGCCCAGAGTTCTGCCGCAACTTACGCAAAGATATTCTCTTGCGACACCTACCCGTTATTATGCTCACTGGAAAAGGTGAGACAAGGGACATGGTCACTGGCATTGAATCAGGAGCTGATGATTATCTAATTAAACCCTTTGAACCAGAAACGCTCTTAGCACGTATCCGCATGATTCTAAAACGCACACTTCGATCCTTGGACGCCAACCCTCTCACTCACCTTCCTGGAAATTCATCTATCATGGATGAAATGCAAAACCGTATTGAATCAGGAAAATTATTCGCCGTAGGCTATGCCGACTTAGATAAATTTAAGATTTACAACGATAAATATGGTTTTGAACATGGGGATGAAGTTATTCGTGAAACGGCACGTGTCCTCATTGATGCCGTCCAAGCCATCTGCGGAACGGAAGCCTTTATAGGACATATCGGTGGCGATGATTTTGTCTTTGTCTGTGATAACAGCAAAGCGGATGACGTTTCCAAAAAGATTATTGAGGACTTTGATAAAACATCTCCTCATTTCTACAGCGAAGAAGATCGCAAATCTGGTTTTATCATGGGCCGTGACCGTCAAGGCCAAGAAATCAAAACAGGATTTGTATCTATCTCAATTGGTATTGTCAGTAATGTCTGCCAAAAAATTACTCACGTCGCCCAAATTGGTGAAATCGGAGCTGAGCTTAAAAAATTCGCTAAGAGTATAGACAAAAGCGCATTTGTGCGCGATCAACGTAAAGACCCCCGAGAGAGCACATAAAACAAACCCCTTCTTTTAGAAGATTATTATTCATGAAAAAATGGTTGGCTATTGGCCTTCTTTCACTTTGGTTAGTTTGGCACGTTGCAACCCCCATCAAATTTACTGGAGCTGACCTCGGCCGTTATATTAAAAACGGTGAATTACTCTTTCAAGGCAACTGGGATATTTTATATAAGAATTTCTACACGTATACCCATCCTAATTATCCTTTTATAAACCATCACTGGTTCTTTGGCGTAATCTGTTTTGTCATCTGGCACGTTTTCGACTTTGTTGGACTTTCCTTAGCCTATGTTGCCCTTATCCTTCTTACTTTTTGGCTTTTTTTTAAAGAAGCTAAGCATCTCTCTTCTTTTTCAGTCGCCTGTGTCTTTGGGCTACTGGCTTTCCCGCTTATAGCTTGCCGCAGCGAAATTCGTCCTGAAGGAGTAAGCATGTTTTTTTGCGCGCTATTTTTATGGCTAGCGAATCTCTACCAACTTAAACGTCTTAAAGCCATTCATTTAAATATTTGGCTTTCTCTTATACAAATCATCTGGGTCAATACCCATATTTTCTTCGGCCTTGGGCCGGTATTAATTGCTACCTTTTGGCTACAGGCTAAAATTAATTTAAACAAAGAAGAGGCTCATGACCTAAAAGGCACTATTGGTCTTCTGCTGGGAGCTTGTTTGATTAATCCTTCAGGAGTATCAGGAGCACTAGCCCCTTTTAACGCCCTCAAAGGTTTAGGAGTAAGTATAAGTGAAGACCAAAACGTCTTCTTTATGCTCCAGAGGTTTCACGACCTTCTCTATCCTTACTTTCTAATAACATTACCTATTCTTATTTTTCCTTGGGTTGTTTTAGTTAAAAAAGATGGAATCAAGAAACATCTCTCCTTTTTAATCTTAATATTCTTATTTTCTTTAGCCGCAATAGAAAAGATCCGTTTTATAACCCCTTACGGTTACTTCTTTATCCCCTTATCTTGCTACGCTTGGGAACAATTAATGCAAAAGTGGTCTGCTTCTTTAAAAGAAAAGGTTCTTTGTTCGTTCCTACTCCTAGGAATCTTGGCTTCAGTGCTAATCAACTTTGATTCCAATAAGAACCCTTACTTTGGTCTTGCGCCTGGTGTTAATAATGCGGCTGAATTCTATAAACGCTCAGGATTAACGGGGACTATCTTTAACAATTACGATATCGGAGGATATTTAATCTTCTATTTAAGCCCTCAACATAAATTCTTTATCAACAATGAAGTTGATGCTTTCCCTACTAGCTTCTTTACAAATATCTATATTCCAATGCAAATCAATGAGAATGTCTGGAAAAAACTTGAAAGCAAATATCGTTTTAATGTTATATTCTTCGCCCGACATGAGCAAACCGATTGGTGGGGACATCTTTTTATTACTCGACGACTAGAAGACGCTTCCTGGTGTCCAGT
>JBAXBI010000084.1:0-5873 GCA_037142055.1 Candidatus Omnitrophota bacterium
TCCTATGGCCATTCTCAATTAACGCCTGACCTGCTATAACACTCCGCAATGAGATATCATTCCCCAGAATCATTAATCCTTGAGCCTTGGCATACATACTCATCGCACCTGAGCCCAGAAACGCATCTACAAAAATTGACTTCCCCCATTTCTCTCTTGGCAGAAAATTAGATATATGATGAAAAATTACAGGACACAACTTTCGCTTGTTTCCAAAATACGGTAATAACGCATCAAACATTCTCAAAGCCATGCATCCTCCTTGATTAAAGTGATTGAATTGTTACTTTTATGTTTGAGTGAACCGCTACAAAAACCTTGATCCTCAGTTAAGCCTTTAGAAGCCAATAAGGATTGGTTAAATCGAAACGAAATACTAAAAAAGAGGAAAAAAGTATAAAATAGAAAAAGCGTAACACCGTCGGTAAATGACGACATTACGCCTAAATTGTGGAACTTCAGTATGTTAGGAAATTGCCCTAAAAGAGAGTGGTGCCGAGACCCAGACACTATCAATTGAATGTTATAAGGCGCTATAATATCAACAGATGCGAGCGTTGGCAAGCACCTTTGAGCCTTTAAACAGCCTTTTGGGATTTCACCATTTTTACCAATGGGAATTATCCCGTTCTTATACTCTTTTAGATTGTGACCTTGGCTTGTAGTTTGAACTTTCTTGTTTTCTAAACCAATGCTATCAACTTCGGATAAAGAAACGATAGAAGAATCTTGAGCCTGAGTTAAGCCTTTAGAAGCCGATAAGGAATAGTTAATTTGAAACGAAACAATAAAAAAGATTAAAGAAGTATAAAATAAAAAAAGCGTAACACCGTCGGTAAATAACGGAATTACGCCTAAATGATTAGCCTTCAGTATGTTGTGGAATGGGGCTAAAAAAGAATGGTGCCGAGTCCCAGACTTGCACTGGGGACGCCAGGATTTTCAGTCCTGCGCTCTACTACCTGAGCTAACTCGGCAAATTTTGATAAAAGGCTTCATCAAAGATGTTTTATTCTATTCAAATCATCCTAAAAGTCAACCTTCAATTATTGTTCCAGCTGATGCATGATCTTGGTAAAAATATCCTGAGCAATGGCAATCCGCGGGAAAATATTTTTGCGGGCTTTAATTCGCAACTTGGTCGCAGTTAAACTAACAGGAATAACACTAACTGTCACATGGGCTCCACTGACGGTGGCTATAATGGTACCACCCTTGCGATCACTGTCTTTAATTTCTCCCATGATAGTAAGAACATGAGAAGCCGCATCCCAAATCTCATCCTGACCTTTAGCACTTACACCTTCAAAGGTATCCCGGCTAACAGCATACCCTCCCAAAGCCCCGGCACCAACAGCAACCAAGACTCCTGCTACACATCCAGATAATGATGTTATCAAAAGCAGTGAGAGAATTGCTCTAAAACCAAAGGTTCTCATAAGAATTTATCCTTTTCCGGGCTTAGTACCATGATTTGCTTTTTTAGAGCGCCAGCGTAGTTTTCCCTTACGCAATTTTTTACTCATAAGTATCCTTTCTAAAGAATCTTCTTTAATTGTGCAATACAAGTAATTATCTTATATGGCTTTAATTGATTCAATTCTTTTTTTGTATTTGATCCCGTTGCCACTGCAACAGTTTTAATTCCTGCACGAGCTCCACAATTAAGGTCGATTGTCATGTCCCCTACAAAAAGAGCTTGTTGCTTTTTAACCTTTAACTTGCGGCAAATTTTAAAAAGCATATCTGGGTTTGGCTTTGGTCTCTTGGCTTTATCTGCGCAAAGCACAAAGTTAAATTCTTTCTCAACACCTAACCCTTTAAGAATGCATTCGGTAAATTTTGTAGGGCGATTACTCGCGATAGCCAACAAAAGTTCCCGTTTCTTACACCACTTTAAGATTTCTCTAGCTCCGGGCAAAAAACGCACATTCTTCTTTAATGCATTAAGATGATGCGGCCTATAAATTCTTAAAGCTTTTGCTGCTAAATTTTTCCCAACAAATTGCTCGATCAACTGCTTATCACCCCAACCAACGGCACGCTTGACTTGGGTCAAAGATTTTGTAGGGAACCCTAATTCTTTTAAAGTAAAATTAACGCTTTTGGTCACCGCAGGATAGGCGTTAACTAAGGTTCCGTCCAAATCAAAAATAACAAGTTGTATCATTTCTTAAAACCCGCAGCAAACATCATAACTACCCCTACCAACGCCAAAACAACACCTGAGAACGCTTTAACCATCCCCACTAATACTGCCCAATTCAAAAATACAAGCCCTAAACCTGCTGCCACTAATAAAAACCCAAGTAAAAACATTAAGATTTTATTCATATAATATCGCCTTTGGAATTTTCATCGCTCGCACTAGACTGCCCCTCAGATTTTATCTCCCCACCTGCCACCTGGCCAGGCTTCGGCTGACTCTTCCATCGTCGGTGCATCCATCCCCACTCTTGAGGGTATTTTCGAATGTAACGCTCAATAATTATGGTAATCTTTTGGATATTATATTGAACTGTTTCTTCGTCCGTAGCTTTAGTCTCTAAATAAAAATGGGGTTCGACAATAATTTCATGGGTATCTTGACCCGTTCGCACGGTAAAAATAGGTAATATGGGTGAACCGGTACGCATGGCAAAAATCACCGGACCTGAAGCTGTTCCTGAAGGCCGGCCAAAGAATTCCACAAATACTCCCGCTTTGCTCCCATGATTCTGATCTAAAGGAATTATAACAATTTCATTGTCCCTCAATGTGCGCAACGTCTGAGAAACACACGCTAATTTCGGTGCGCTATGGATTGTTTTAAGACCTATTTTATTGCGTAAATCAAGCAACGGCTTTTCAAGCTTTTCATCACGGCTAGGACGCATGATAGCACTCGTCTTATAGCCCATTTGGGCCAAACAAGCAAACATCAATGAAAAATTACCAAAATGCGCTGTTACGGCAATAACACCCTTACCATCCTTTAAGGCTGCATCCAAATTTTCCCTAGACTTGCCTTGAAAGGTCATCTTCTCAGTAATCATTTTCGGGTGCCAAATAAAATAGGCAAGTTCTATAAAGCCCTTACCTAAATTATAAAAACAACTCTTACAAATATTTCTTAACTCCTGTTGAGTTTTTTCTTTACCTAATGCAATCGTTAAAGTTTCCATGGCATACTTGCGCATACGTTTTAATATCATGAAAGCGATCGGCAACATGACACTAGAAATTACACAAACTATGGAATACGGCAGCTTTCTAAAAAGCCAAGTAAAGAAATGGAAGGAATACCGAGTCAGAGCTCTTTTAATTTTCTTATTTAAATCTCTATTCATGATCCTAAAATACCTTTAATAACAGAGACTACCTGGGCAGCGTCAATGGGTTTTGTTAGGTGTGTAACCGCTCCTGCATCTAATTCAGCCCTTATATCATCCTCTGAATCTTTAGCGGTTAAAAACACAACGGGGATATTTTTTAACACATCATAAGCTTTTATTTTAATGCACAGTTCACGCCCCTTAACGATTCCAGGCATAATCACATCCAAAATAATCAAATCGGGTCGTTCATTCAACGCCAAGAGCAAACCTTGCTCCCCTTGTTTGGCAGAAATAACTCTATAACCTTCTTTGGTTAAGATAGGGGCAACAATAAAATGAACCGCTGGATCATCATCGACTAATAAAATTTTCTTAGGCATCTTTCCTTCCCGTCTTTTGCACAGGCACTCTTAAAATCCAAATTCCCCATAGTATACACACAAAACAAAGGTATGTAAAAATATCTGCGTACTTTGTATAAAAAGTCATCTGATTATTAAGAGGAACTTGTGCACTGGCAACAACCGCCACAAAGGTTTTCTTTTTTTGACTGTCCTGAGCCAAGCTGATAATACGGCCTAAAGGATCGATAAATCCGCTGACCCCTGTATTAGCCGAACGAACGAGCGAACGCTTATTCGCAACACATTCAATTACGGCTGACTGCAAATGCATAAATGGGGCCTTCGTATCCATAAACCAGGCATCATTCGTCATATTCATAAAAACCTCTGCACCTGCTTTTGTAAAATCACGCCAGAGATCACTTAAAGTATCTTCAAAACAAATTAAGACTCCGAATTTATGCGAAGTGTTCCCAACGGGAAAAAGGGTATACTCTCTCCCTGAAGTAAAATCATCCAGACCAATGTAACGGTTAAGCCAACCGAGAATAGGTCTAAACGGTAGAAACTCACCAAATGGCACCAAATGTATCTTCTTATAACTTCCCTGCATTGTCCCATTGCTACCAATATAGACTGCAGAATTATAATAATGGTCCTTCTCTTGAATTATAGCTCCCATAACAATCGGTGTCTTTAGATCCATTGCTTTAAGTTGGATTTGTTCAAGGTAGGCGGGCTGTTCACTTAAAATGCCTGGCAAGGATGTCTCTGGCCAAAGAATAATATCAGGATGTTGATTTGTTACTTTATCCGTTAAATCAAGCGTTTGCTTGACAATGGATGGCATATACGTCTCATTCCATTTAATGTTCTGAGGGATATTAGGCTGAATAACAGAAACTTTAATGGTTGAAGGAAACTGAATTGTTTTAAATACCCAGATACCATAAGCAAAGCACAAAACTAAAATGATAAGAACAATCCCTTGCAAACGCCTAAGCTCTGCAAAGACTTGGGTTTTCTTACAAAAAACAGCCCTAAACGTTTCAAAAACAACCAAGTTGACTAAAATTACCAAGAAAGAAATCCCATAGACACCCGTAATATCCGCGATCTGAATAAGAAAAATATTCTTGTATTGACTATGTCCTAATGTTCCCCAACCAAACCCAGTAAATAAAATCGAACGAAAGAATTCCAACACGGCCCATAGTGATGACAATACAAAAACGCGTGGGATTACGGCGAGTTTCTGAAAATAAACAAACCCTAGGGCAAAAAATCCTATGTACAAGGCAAGATAAGAAGACAATAAAACAGCCCCTGGCCAAGTCACAAAGATAAGCCATCCGATCACACCAAAGAAAAAAAGAAATCCAAATAAAAATGCACAGCCAAAAGCACTGCGATAGCTTTTACCACTAAGAACAAATAACCATGGGACTAAAGCAACCCATGCTACTTGCCAGCATTCGATTTGTGGATAGGAAAAAATCAATAAAAATGCGGATAAAACGCATCCGGCGAGATTTCTTAATAATAACATAAATTTACTCCAACAAGTCTCCACCAGCTACCCTGTGCCCTTGAATAAAATCACAAGCTGTCATGGCCTTGGAGGCTTCTGGATGAACTTTCTTTACCAAAATAGCTTCTTGGCCGCAGGCAACCACAAAACCTTCTTTAGAAATGTTGACGATTGTCCCAGGGACTCCTTGTACTTTAGTTACTGCGGCTTCTAAAATCTTAAGACCTTTACCCTTATATTGAGTAAAGGTTCCCGGCCATGGTTTGAGCCCACGAATAAGCCGTTCAATGGACTGCGCTGAATTATTCCATACAATCCGGCCTAGCTCTTTAGTCAACTTTGGTGCTTGGCTTATCTTGGTTTTATCTTGAGGAATGCTTTTATATTGGCCGGGGGCGATATCGTCTAACGTCTTGACCAAAAGCTTAGCTCCCTTTTCGGCCATAAGTAAGCGAAGCTCATCAGCGCTCATTTGATCTGACAAAACAATGGTCTCTTGAGAAATCACATCCCCCGCATCTAATTCAAAAGCCATTTTCTGGATTGTAACACCCGTTTGTGGCTCCCCATTGATAATTGCCCAATTTATCGGCGCTGCTCCACGGTATTGAGGAAGCAAGGAACCGTGAAGATTGACACAAAAAAGTGTAGGGACGTTTAAAATCTCTTGTGTTAGAAGGC
>JBAXBI010000085.1:0-5871 GCA_037142055.1 Candidatus Omnitrophota bacterium
CTATAACTTCATTATTTCTGTTAAAAATTGGTATCATGGCTAATACTTCTCCATACTGTGCTTGATACCTTTGAGCATTCCGTTTCTGTAAGACATCCTTAACAGTAACAATTTCCTTTTCTTCAAAGACAATATTCATGATGCTATCCTCAAAAAGGATCTTACCAGACGCCGCTTTCCCCTGAGGCCAACCGTAAGAAGACTGAAGAACCAGGTACCCTTCTTCTTTAAGATAAGCTGATGCCTTTTCCACCTTTAAATGTTCAGCCAAGATATTCAAACACCCCTTATAAATACTTTGTAAATCCAAATTCTCAAATCTTTTAGCGGCTTCATAAAGAGTTTTAACAGTTGTAGTCTCCCCTACAATACGGCTTTCCAAAAGCCTGCGCGCCGTCTCAGAAGCTTGAGCCGTATTCTGTATATCCTTCAACAACTTTCTGGCAGCTTCTAAATCATGTGTTTTCTGTTCTTCGCTATCTATATACTGCTGACGAACAGCTCCTAAAAAGAGCCCAACAATAACAAAGGCAATGGGCAAATCTAATCCATTCGTCTCACCTATTTTTTCGATATCTATCCTCGATGGAAAATGCCCAAAAGTAAAAACAATAACATGAATTGCAGCTATCGCCCCTGCGATGAACCCGGAGGCGAATCCATAGCGGGTTGGGATAAAAAGAACAATCAACCAATATGGATGAAGCCTCAAACTTAAGAAACCCATATTATTCTTTAAAAAACAAAAATTTAGAACGTCCAAAATTACAAAAACTAAAACAATTTCCAATATATACGATCTTTTACGCATCATAAAAAGCTCCTGTTGCATACCTTTCTAAGATATTAAAAACGGCTTTTGAACAATAGCCGAGATATTCTCAACCCATCTTTCAACACTAGAATATTTCATCATGGCATAAACCCCATGCTTTCTCATAAAAATAAATCTTTGTAATTGTGGTTCTTCTTCAAAAATAACAAGAATTTTCATATGACGAATTGTAGGATTAATATGACTCTTGATCAAATCTACCAGTTGATATCCACTTAAAGGCTGAGAAAAAGTATCAAAAATGCATAAATCATAGACGTGATTTTGACAATGACTAATTACAGAGGAGGAATCTTCCAAGGTATTAACCTGAAAATCATACCAAGCAAGATACCTAGCCATGGCATCCAGAAAACTCTTATTATCATCAACAAAAAGAATTTTAGTCATATTTAGAAATAATGTTCGATCTTAAATCTCCAGTATTGAAGATTTCCTGATCCCTGTGTGCCGTTAATATGAAGGTCATATTCAAAGAAAATAACTGCCTTCCAATTCTTTTTAATCCATAATTCCAAAGAAGCATTTGATAGCGTACTGTAAAACTTACGCTTTTGATCATAACTCCTAGAAACACTGCTAGAAAACTTTGCAAGACTTCCCAACGGTAATTCCTGATAGAGCCCACCATAATAAACACTCTCATCACTCGTAAAATCCAAAACACTATCTGCTTCTTCAAAAGTCTTATCCCAATGTCCCCGCTTATAATGCATGTTCATTGACAAATATGGCTTAGAGAATAGTCGATAATTACCGTAAATGTCGTAGGTGTACTTATTTCCTAAATATCTCTTGCCTGTAACTTGGTTATCCCCTGGATTTACACGATACCACTGTAGATCAATGATATCTCCTAATGCCAACCGTTGAGTCAAGGCAAGCTCATTGTTCAAATACAGGCGATCCAAATACCCTTCTTTTAACAGGCCATTTAAAGGACTTCGAACCAAATGGTTGTAATCATATCCAATGGTTGATTTAAACTTTTCTCGGTGATAATCAGCTTTAAATCCCACCTCGTTAGAGTTTTCTCCATTTAAATAATCCAATTCCCAATCCCCGCCAAGACTCCAATAGTCATTAGCCATCCAATCTACTATCAACCGATGACCATACAACCTCTGACGAATAGCTGCCGTATCTCCTAAAGACCTTTTCGTGTACAACTCTTCAAAAGAATCTATTTGCAAAGAAAGCTTAGGATTAATATGCGTCAGGAAACTTTGAGTATTGATATATTCCCTTAAAGATTCTGGCGCCTGAATAACATCTGAAGTAAACCATACATCACGACTTACTTGCCCCAGAGCTAAACGGTAATCCCAAATGATATCTTTAGCGAATGTCTTGTCCTTAATAAGCTCTTCATATTGCACAAGTGCTTGCGGCCATTTCTTTAGCTGGGTCAATACATAGGCATAATCTTTCTTGATATTCGTGTTGCGAGGATCTTGGAGGATCTCTTCCTCCAATAAACGCGCTGCCTGCGACCAATCATACTCTAGAACTGCTAACGATACCTCAAAGCCCCGAATAGTCGCCTTAGCCTCATTAATCGCTCTTAACTGGGCAATCAGATCCCTAGCCGCCTTTATATCTTTTTGTTCCAAAGCAGACATACAGGCCAATTGAAGCAGTTCCGTATTATTTGGATTCTGCTGTCTTAGCATAGTCACCTTTGCCTGAGCTTCCTTATGCTGGCCTAATTTCCATAACAGCACGGCTTCTTCGATATCTCTAGCCAAAAGATCCTTACTTTGCTGATCGAATGAGCTCAAGGGCCTTTCGGTATTCCCGCTGGCTGGCGCTCGTGTTACCCAAAGCAGCGTATACGTCACCAAGCACATGATGAGAATGATAGTTCCCCGCTTGTTTATCATGACACCTCCTTAAAGAAATCTCCGCATTGACAAAATCCTTTAGCTGAAGATAAATTTCCCCCAGTTTTATCTGGAAAACTAAATCCTCCGGATTATGCTCCGCCAATGCTTTTAACAAAGGCAAAGCGTAAGAATAATTCTGTAGCTCAATATATACTTCTGCTAAAGTCTGGATCACATCGATATTCTGTGGATCTGCTTCTAATATCTTTTTGAAAACATCTTTGGCGCTCTCATAATTCTTTAAATCTGTATATAAATAGCCTAAAGTTTTTTGAGAGCTTAAGTCTGTTGGATTCTCCTTTACCATATGTTCAAGGAAGTTTTGTGCTTTTTTATAATCTTTTGAATCAAGATAAATGCTACTTAAATTTCTCATGAGCTCCATATTATACGGAGTTTTAAGCAACAAACCCTCAAGCAGTTCCTTGGCAGCATGATAATCCTTACGCTCGATATATAAACTGGCCAGGATATTGGTTATCCTGTCATTGCTAGGATTCTGTTGATGCATTGTACGTAAAAAGATTAGCGCTTCTTCTCTTTGACCATAATTCAACAAAGTGTCAATATAATCAAACCTCAACTGTTCATCTTGTGGGTACTGCTTGATCATCTGAGCATATAATCCAAAAACTCGTTTTACATCTAAGTGGGATAGATACAAAGAAATCAACCTTAATTGGGCATCTTTTTCATCAGGATGCTTTTTTAGAATACTCATATACAAAGCCTGTGCTTTTTTATCTTCCCCAATAAGAACATACAAACGACCCAAGTCATAAAGTTGAGAAAAATCTGCTTTGCCTTGCTGCTGCAACATTTCATAAAATTGTATAAGAAGGTTGTTATGTTTTGAAAGAATGTAAAAGGACATTAATTTATTCTTAACATCTTCAAGGGATGAATTTAAACGTATCATTTGATACCAATAGGAACTGGCCTTATCTAACATAAGATTACTTTCATAGAAATTAGCCATAAATTCACACAGTTTAAAATCATTCGGATATTTTAAAACAAGTTTAGATCCAATCTTCTCGACATCCTCAAGGGCGCCTTCATAAGACAACACTTCCAAATAACGCAAAGTGTTGCGCACATCATTAGGATCTAGTGTAAATTGTTTAGCTAAATAGAAACGCGCCTTATCCACAAGGCTCGAATTAAAATATAAAAGCCCCAACTCTCGTTGACTTGGAAAAAGGTCAATGCCAAGTGCGATCACAAGGACAAAAAACAATAATGATCGCCACAAAGAAATTCCCATATTTAAATCTTCCTGTTAATCCTAAATAGAACCTTACCCTTTACATCTACTTCAATCTTTAAATGCCCTTCTTTATCTGCTTGAAAATCATTCTTTAAGACAACTGTATTCGCCTTCGTCTGATAGATCGTTACCTCATAAATAGCACCTGGTGACATGTTAATAAATTCATAAGTCCCATGAGCGAAAACATGAGTTTGAAATTCTATCTTTTCTTGTGAGATTTTCGTTTCTAAAAGAATACTGCTGGCAGACTCTAGATAAGCTTCCTTTGATTTTGAATCTTGAAAATACAAAACCGCTTCGTTATGATCATCTAAATGAACGTAAAGATAGTCCTTCCACCGTAAAAATCCTAAAACGCCTTTAGATCTTTGAAGGTCAGGAAACTTGTTAAATCTATCAAAGCGAACTGTACGATCATTTCCGTAGTCCTTTAAATGCCACCCCCCGTCAGGAAGATTATCCATTTGTCCCGATAGGAATCCTTCTACTACACTTGCATACTCAGAGGTAAATACCGAAATGATCGGCTGCGTCAAAGCATAGTCATAAACCTGTTTTAATGCATCCAAAGAAAGGTCTTTTTCCCCACTGTAGAAGTGATAATAGATATTAATCGGAGCGACCCTGCGATAGACGCTATCAATCAGGGTTGGATACTCAGTCTGCTGATAGGTTTCAATAACATAACGAAAACCATAAAAAGGCCCCAACCAGTGATTGGTATAGAGATTCTCATTTGTACTGCTGGCTAAAATCTGGACCTCACCTAAGATGCTACGAACCAATGGAGCCAGCGATGTATACGAAGGCCGTGAACGATCCAAACGAGTATCTCCTCCATTAATATTTCTAATCCCTAAATCCCTTGTCCGAGCAATCCCTTCTGCAGGTGGCACACAGCTTCCCGTCCATTGATAGATAGCAACCTTCTTATCTTTGGGAGCTAATTGTTGCTTAAGAAACCCCACCTCATCAT
Source organism: Candidatus Omnitrophota bacterium (assembly GCA_037142055.1). Lineage (GTDB taxonomy): Bacteria > Omnitrophota > Gorgyraeia > Zapsychrales > Fredricksoniimonadaceae > JACQCF01. The sequence continues at coordinate 4,971 of JBAXBI010000085.1, forward strand.
CGATCTCTCGTTTTAAAAACTCTGACCGGGGGGCTTTAATGATATACACATAGGCATAGCGTGACTCAGCCATGTCCGGGTCTTCGCTAAGATTAATAGTACGTGTATACCCTTTGATTGGATAGGCCGTCCATTGTCTTTGCCAATCTAAAGGATGCGTAAAAGAATGCGCTCCTATCTCCACATTATCCAATTTAAAGATATCACGGGCTATATCCATCGCTTTCGGTGAACCCAAATATTTAGGACTCACTTCTGCCTCGATCAAAGAAACCGTAAACGGTAAACTGTATTTCTTTAATATCTCGTCAAAAATAATTTGACCGGACATGATTGTTGGTTTTACTTGAGAAATATTTATAAACCCATCACCGTCAATGTGAGAATAAAAAATTCTGCGACCAAATAAGGTTGTGGTGTCAAATCTTGGCCTTCCTTTAAGATCCAAAGCCAGTTCAAAGAAAACAAAGGGATTAAGTCTCCAACGTCGTTTACCCGAGTTAGGATCAATTATCAAAACATATCCCTGTAATGCAAGAGCGCCTTGGGCGGTCGTCACAACAACGCTACTATCACTTTCCTTTTTATCGGCACGTTTTAGTCTTAGATAGGCTTGAGCTTTAGGATCTAATGTAACAATCTTCAAATAATTCTCCAGCTCCCCGTCTAAGGTTCTTTCAAACTCAACAACAGAACTTTCTTTAGAAACCAGCTGAATCAAACCCGGAGCGTTCGTAGAATTTCCTTGATCCTCTAGCCCTAAGCTGTGAAGGAACTCCATGGCAAGCTCCTGGGGAACTTCTTTCTTACTAATACTATCAACCCAAAAACCGTTATAATCGAAAAGAATGAATTTTCTCCCCTTATGGATCTGATCAATAGCCCAGCGGTAATAGACTTG
>JBAXBI010000086.1:0-5836 GCA_037142055.1 Candidatus Omnitrophota bacterium
CTGGTGGCAAGTTGAACCTCCATCGGAGGCTGTTGGTTGGATTCGTCAAGATTTCTTAAATGTTAAATCATCGACGGTGAATGCTTCTTTAATAAAAGGGTTAATTCTTATTCATGATCAAGCGCCCGTTCAAGTGGACAAGCCAACTTTTGCAACGATTGAAATCAAAGGCCGATTGATGCCTTTAGCGGAACCTAAAGGGAATGTTTATTATGAACTCCTTGTTGATGGGCAAGTTGTTTATTATGTACAAAATGTTCCTAATTTAGATCGTTTTAAAGGTGCTGTGGTATCTATTAAAGGATTTGTGCCGACAAAGAATCATCAGTATATTTATCCTGTGCTACGTATTATTAACATCTCACTTCTTCTATAATGATATTAGATATCGTCTTACTAATAGTCTTTGCGGTTGGTCCTGCTATCATTTTGCATGAATTTGCTCATGGATGGGCTGCGTATTGTTTGGGGGATCCAACAGCTAAGAATTTAGGGCGACTGACACTGAATCCTATTAAACATATTGACCCTGTCGGGAGTATTATTGTCCCTGGGGCCTTGTTTTTACTTCACTCACCTTTTTTCTTTGGCTGGGCTAAGCCCGTACCTGTTAATTTTAGAAACTTAAAGAATTTACGTTTAGGTATGATTTTAGTTGCTGCCGCTGGTCCTTTGACGAATGTCATTTTAGCTTTTCTTTATATTTTGATTTATAACGCTAATATCTTTTCAGGCTTGTCGCATGTGTGGCAGTGGGCTATACTCTTTAATATTGCTTTGTCTGTATTTAATTTAATTCCTATTCCACCGCTTGATGGTTCACGAATTGTGATGGGGGTTTTGCCTCGGCAGTTAGCGTATCAGTATAGCCGGCTGGAACCATTTGGTTTCTTTATTGTTATAATACTTTTACAGATGGGGCAGTTAGGTTTTTTATACCCTTTAATGTCAGGATTAGCTGAAACATTAGGATTTCAATTATGACAACAGTTCACTTGAAAATTAAAGACAACGGATACCCTATTGTGATAGGCCCAGGTATTTTAAAAGATATTCCACGCCATTTAAAGCGACTGTCTTTAGGCAAGGATGCTGTTATTATCTCACACCCTAATATTGAACGGCTTTACGGAGAGAAATTATCCACAACTTTAATTAAGGCGGGGTATTCAGTTAAGATTCTTAATGTTCCAGAAGGAGAAAAGAGTAAATCGGCAACCTATGCACTGCGTTTGATTGAAGATATCGCTGCTTATGATATTAACCGTAAGGTTTTTATTATAGCTTTAGGTGGAGGCGTTGTCGGTGATTTGGCAGGTTTTGTGGCTTCCATTTATAAAAGAGGCATTCCCTATATTCAGGTTCCTACAACCCTTTTGGCACAGATTGATTCATCCATCGGTGGGAAAACGGCAATTGATTTAAAATATGGTAAGAATTTAGTTGGCGCTTTTTATCAACCTAAAGCTGTTTTTGCAGATACCAAGGTGCTTTCAACGCTAGATTTAAGACAAATCCGTAATGGTTTAGCTGAGGCTATTAAGTATGGGGTCATTAAAGACTCCATTTTATTTAGTTTTCTTGAGAAGAATTATGCTCGTATCTTAAAGAATGATGACCAAGCGCTCACATTCATGGTTAAAAGGTGTGCCAAGATTAAAGCTGATGTGGTGTCTCTTGATGAACGGGAAACAAAGAATATTCGTACCATTTTAAATTTTGGCCATACCGTAGGTCATGCGATTGAGGCGGCCGGTGGTTTTCGTTATCATCATGGAGAAGCTGTTGCTTTAGGTATGCGTGTAGCTATCAGGATTTCTGTTATTAAAGGGATACTAGATGTTAAGGCTGAAGAGCGCATTAATGCGTTAATTACAAGTGTTGGACTTCCAGAAAAGATGCATAATATCAAAATATCTAAGATTATGGATTTAATGCTTCACGATAAGAAATTTGTTGCAGGTCGTAATCGATTTGTTTTGTCTACAAAAATTGGTCAAGTAAGAATAATTGAGAATATCCCTCTACCTACGATTCTTCAAGCCATCAGCTTTATTTCTTAACAATAATAGTTTCTTCTTTGCCGTCGCGTTCAATGGTAATGGCGTCTAAATTGATTTTTACAATTTTGATTCCATTAATGATGGATCCTTCTTCGTAGATAGTATCATTAATAAGGGCCACGTTGTGATTATCATTAGAGAGGATACCTGAGACATTTAAAACAGAAGAAGACGTAGTGGATGGGCTGGTAGTAGAGGGAGTTGTTACAGGAGAATTAGTCGATGCGACGGGAGTAATGGTCACTTGTGCTAAAGGTTTGTTTAAAGGGGAAGTAGATTTATTAACTATAGATTTTGTTATTGATGGCAATGAAAGATGTTGCCCGTTAAGGAAGTTTTGTTTTTTATCTTGAGTCTTTAAGAATATAAATACAAGGCTTACGCATACTAAGATTGTAGAAAGAATTATCAATAACCAGGGGATGCTCTGACCTGGGCGCCTTTTAAGATTTGAATTAATTGAGGGCGATGGCAGAACTTCTATTATTTCTTTAGAGGTATCAATGGGATTTATAGAAGAAGCATTTTTACCCATGTTCTGTTGGACTTTTTTTAGAGCTTCATGAATGATACTCATAAGTTAGCTGAACCTCCTTGGGGCCTTGCAGTTCTTTAATGCTTTCTTGGATGTTGGTTTCATTGATCGTAAAAGTTTCATGTACGAAACCGCTTAATAAAGCCCTGTCGCAAAGGATGTTGATAACCCGAGGAGTCCCTTTGGAATAAGCATATATGGATTCGATGGCTTCTTTTGTAAATTTTAGCTGAGCACTTGCTTGAGCTGTTTTGAGACGATGTTCAATATAATTTCCCACTTCATCCTTATCTAAAGGTAGCATATGGTAGCGAACGGTTACACGTTGGGTCAGTTGCCTTAACGAAGGATGAAGAAGTTTATCATTAAGTTCAGGTTGTCCTACCAGGATGATTTGAAGCAGTTTTTCTTTTTCTGTTTCTAGGTTTGATAAAAGACGAATTTGTTCGAGCTGGCGTATATTTAAGTTTTGGCATTCATCAATGATGACCGCCACATTATATCCTAAGGAGGATTGTTCTACTAAAAATAGAGCAATGGCACCTACCAGATCAAGCTTGTTTTTCTTTTTACATTCGATTCCTAAATCATGGACAATCATTTGTAGAAGTTGGATATCAGAGAAACTGGGATTTAGGATCAATGCCGTTTTAACCTTGTCACCAATGCGGTTGAGAAACATACGGCAAAGAGTGGTTTTACCGGTGCCTATTTCTCCGGTAATGACGATAATTCCTTTGCGGGAGTTGGTGCCGTAAGCTAAGTGATTAAAGGCTTCTTCATGACGCAAACTGGAAAAGAAAAAAGCCGGATCTGCAGTAATGTTAAAAGGGTTCTCTTTAAGGGAGTAGAATGCTTTATACATCGAGCAAATTATAACATAAAATGATTTTAATTATGTGGAATTTTGGGATAATTAACCATAAATATGATTGCTAAAACTGAAGCTATAGTCCTTAAAAGTTTTGATTTTCGAGAAACCAGCCGTATTGCTACCTTTTTAACCAAAGATTTTGGCAAGGTTAAAGGTGTTTTAAAAGGCATTCGTAAGACTCCAGGTAAATTTGGAAGTAGTTTGGATCGTTTTACAGTGAATGATATTGTCTATTATCAATATCGCAACAGTGATATTCATCTAGTTAGCCAGTGCGATATGAAAGAATTCTATTCTGGTTTTCGTCAAGATCTAAAACGATTAACGGCGGCTAGTTACGCTGCTGAGTTACTAGACACCTTGGTGATGACCGACCAAGAAAATCTACATCTCTATGAGTTAATGCAAAATTTTTTAAAGAGTCTAGAGACGGTTGAAGATATTAATAAACTTGTCCATATTTTTCAAATTAAGGTTCTGCAGTTTTCTGGTTTTCGTCCTCATTTGGATTCCTGTGTTCGCTGTCAGAAGAAAATCACAGGGCAGACCATCTTTAGTATGCCCTTAGGTGGGTTAGTGTGTGTGTCTTGTAAGGCGCCGGCAGGGAGTATGGTGGCTGTTACCAAAGGGACGGTAGCCTCCATTATGCATATTGAGGAGTCTCCTTGGGAGGTGACCTTGCGTCTGGGCTTATCGGATAGAATGAAGAAAGAATTAAAGTACGTGCTTAACCACTTCTTGGTGTTCCACTTAGAGCGCCACCTGCGTTCTACCCGATATCTATGAAGGTGCTATCTTTTATTATTATCTTTTGTCTTTTTTCTTCGGTAGGTCAGGCCAAAGAAACTCAAGTGTATTTCTCTCCTAATGGCGGTTGTCAAAAAGCTGTTATTGCTCAAATACAAAAAGCCCATAAGACAATAAAAATAGCGATGTATGATTTAACATCAGGGGCGATTGCTCAAGAATTAGTCAAGGCAAAGAAACGCGATGTTATCGTGCAGATTGTATTAGATAGTCATCAAGAAAAACAAACTCCTTCTAAGGGGAGTTATCTCACACAAAGGGGGTGCGAGGTACATCTACACAAAGGTTCTGGCCTTATGCATAATAAATTTGCCATTTTCGATGGGAAAGTATTGTTGACGGGTTCGTTTAATTGGACAGTCTCAGCAGAGCAGAGAAATGAAGAAAACCTGCTTGTTTTAAGTGATGAGACACTTATTAGAGAATACGAGAAACGCTTTGAATATTTATGGCAAGGTGCTCGTAAGCCGGAAGGATCTTCCAAATATCCCCATCGAAAGAAATATTATAGGTCTGGTGAGTATTTCCCATCCTCAGTTAGGTTTTTCCGTAATTAATCCGCCCAATCTAAGGTTTCTTCAAGCAAGGCTTCGCTAACAGCGGGGGAATGTTTTTTCATTTTAGTTAAAGGTTGGTGAATTTGGGTGAGGATGTCATGGGCTAAAGCCTTCCCAACGGTTTTAATGGAGGCAAGAGCGGCCTCGTTGGTGGTTTTAAGATCAGAGATTTTATGATACCCATGGGCAAACAATTGTCGTGCGCGCACACGGCCGACTCCTCGTAATGAAGCCAGCTCCAGTAGTTCTTCCTTGATCCCGTAGCGCACTCGGTGTCTTAAAGCTTCTAAGTTGAAACTGAGCTTTTTATAGTGGTAAAGTTCTGCAATGGTACCTGCCGCATATAAAAGCCATCCGGCGCTTTCAACATGCCGGTAAACGTCTCCAGGGCCCACGTTAAATTCATCACAGAGATTTTCTTCCTTTGCCTCTTCGATCCAACGACCTATCATCCACATGGTTTTAAGAGTTGCATAAAAAGTATAGTTATCTTGCAGCATAGGCAAATCGCTAGGGGCGAGAATCAGCTCATCATCTATCTTGTTAGCCAGACCTTCTAATTCATCGTAATCAGCTTTTCCAACGGACAATATTTCACTGTCAGGACAGCAAGCGATTAAGTGGAGCAATCCTAGGTTCGAGAAGTTCTTTCCACCGTGGATTTTACTTAATCCTTCTCGTAAGGTAAGGCTGGTAATGGGGTCGATATACAGACGGCTGGTCGTGTTACCAAAAGGTGTTGTGAAGAATCTAAAGCCGCTTTTATCAATAAAGCCATTTTGATGCAAGAAGTCAAAGATTTGACCGATTAGGTCTAAGAGATTTAAACCCTGATGCTGATGAGCTAGAAAGGTGTGGTTAATAAAATCAAACATACCATTGATGTCGTGAATATAGCCGGCTGCAATGGAAGAAAGGACGTGGATACGTAAAGCTGCTTCTGTCCCTAACTTTGAAGTCACTGGTGCTGGAGTGGCCAGGACAAACTTTTCAAACAAGG
>JBAXBI010000087.1:0-5737 GCA_037142055.1 Candidatus Omnitrophota bacterium
CTCTTGGCTTTGTTCAGCTTATTAAGTGGGTTAAAAAACATTTTAGCTTTTATTCATATTTTATTCCTTTGTTTACTATCATTGTCTTTATATGGTTTTGGAATACAAGACCATCCGTTTTAGTTTTAGAGGAAATGGATCAGTTTAAAGAGGCGGCAGCTTTTGCTGAAAGTGTTTCTCCTGGAGCTCGTTTTTGTTCATTTGGTCAGGAAGAAGATCATTTTAGCTATTATTCAAAACAAGCAGTTGTGAAGTTTGTGACTTTTGATGAGTTTAAATCTTTTTATGAGAATGGTCATAATATTGTTTGTTTTGGTATGCCTATTCATCAAATGAGCCTTGAGCATTGGAAGATTTTTTTAGTATTGTTAAAGAATTCACATATAAAGAACTTCGGTCAGATCCAAGTATTTTATCTGCCGTAAGAGATCATGATTAATGCATAAAACATTATCCCCAGTAATTATATTATTTCTTTTAACATGCCTGTTATCGTTAGGATTGTTTCAAGGAGCTCTTGTTAATGGTCACGATGCTTTGTCAGGTTTAATTAGAGCTCTTTGTTTGGATAAATATTTAATGATAGGGCAAGTTCTTCCGCGATGGTCTCCTGATTTAAATTTTGGGTATGGATCACCAATGTTTAACTTTTATCCACCTTTCTTTTATATGTTTACGGTAATGCTTTCAAAGTTTACTTCTAACATGCTATTAGCATTAAATTTAACTTCATTTATTTTTTGGTTGGTTTCTGGAGTGGGGATGTATCTTTTTGCTAGAGAGCTTTGGGGGAAGAGAGGTGGATTGTTATCGGCTGTTACATATTTGTATGCGCCGTATCACATTCAAGATCTATACGTTCGAGGAGCTTTTGCTGAATTTACTGCGTTTGCTTTTTTTCCTTTAATATTACTTTCAATTTATAAAGTTTCTCAAAATCAAAAACGTAGATATATTTTATTAGGGGTTATTAGTACGTTTTTGTTAAGTCTAACCCATAATATAATGAGTATGCTTTTTCTACCAATTGTTATTATTTACATAGTGTTTCTCTTCGTAATGACTAAAAATTATTGTATTTTTAAATGTGGAGCTATAATTTTGGTTTTAGGATTAATGATGTCTTCATTTTTCTGGTTACCAGCCCTCTTTGAGAAGAAAATGCTTAATTTGTCTTATTTAATCTCGATGCGATATGATTTTCATAAGAATTTTGTTACTTTCGCTCAATTATTTTCTCCTCCTTGGGTGCGTTTATCTGATATGCAGGGAATATCTTTTCAAATAGGACTTTCGGCGTGTCTATTAAGTCTGGTTCCTATAGAATGTATGTTTAGAAATCTTAAAAGTAATCGTAATGTTTCCTCTCATTATTTTTTCTTCTTGTCGTTAGGAATTTTTTCCATTTTCTTTACTTTGGCTTCCTCAGTTGTTTTTTGGGATCATATAAGTATTTTAAAGTTTATTCAGTTTCCTTGGCGTATTCTTGCGATTATTGTTTTTGCAGTATCAGTACTCTCAGGGTCATTTATGGTGCTTTTTAAGAAAAATGTCATTAGTAATTTTTTACTTGTTACAGCTGTTATTTTTATTATCTTTTCATCATTTAAGTTTCTTTGGCCGATCAATACTGTAGAAGTTGATGAGTCTGTATTAAAACGTAATATTGTTAACACTGTTTATTTAGGTGAGGGCGAATATACTCCAATGTGGATTAAAACACCTGTTTTAGCCGTCCCACCGGAGAAATTTCAAATTATTCAAGGGGTTGCTCAGCTTTCTAAATACAGGTCTTTTAGTTCTGTTGGGTTTGAAGTTTCGATTAATACAATGACGACCTCTTTAATTTGTTTTCATTCATATTATTTCCCAGGGTGGAGGGCTTTTATCGACGATAATGAGGTTAGTATAGATCCAAATAATACTTTTGGCCTTATCCTATTTCAAGTCACGCCAGGTGATCATATCTTAAAAGTTGTTTTTGGTTCAACGCCAGTTCGCACAATAGCGACAGGTATATCTTGTTTTGGATTCGGGTTTCTATTAGTCTTGTTTATTTTTTATTCTAAATGGGAGAGGTTTATAAAGGTATGAACATTTCGATCATTATTCCGGCTAAAGATGAACAGTCTCGATTGCCACAATTTCTAAAGAAAGTTATTGAGTATTGCGAGAAATCGACAAATTTCTATGAAATTATCATTGTTGATGATGGTAGTAAAGATGAAACTGTTAAGATGGCTCTTTCTTTTCAAGAAGAGTTTCAATCTTTAAGAGTTCTTTCTTTGGAACGTAATCATGGTAAAGGGTATGCTGTCAAACAGGGTTTTCTTGCGGCTAATGGGGAGGTCGTTTTATTTCTCGATGCTGATGGTTCCATAAATCCTGAAGAAATTGAACGTCATCTTTCTTTGTTTGATCAAGGCTACGATGTTGTTATAGGTTCAAGGGTTCTTAAGGATAAAGATTCTCAAGTTAAAACTTTGGCTTATCGCAAGTGGATGGGGTATGTTTTTAATTTCTTAGTTTCAAGTTTGTTAATTAAGGGGATTAAAGATACGCAGTGTGGTTTTAAGATGTTTCGAGCTTCACTAGTGAAGAATATATTTGACCCCATGCAGTTAGAAGGGTTTGGTTTTGACTTGGAAATATTATATTTAGCACAGAAGAATAATTACCGTATTAAAGAGGTGTCCGTCAATTGGAGTCATGTCGATGGCAGTAAGGTTGATATGATCAAAGATTCCTTAAGGATGTTTTATAATATCTTTGAAATCAAGAATTTGCATAAAGGTTCTAAAAAAGGATGAAGAAATCTTTAACCTCTTACGCCGATATTGAAATTAAGGCCATTCATGCCAAATCAAGACGACTTAATAGATTCTTAAAAAATGATCATTCATATGTATTGTTAGATATGATCGAAAAGCATATTGAAGAGATTAAAGACCGTTATTCTAAAGCGGATAAGCATTATCTTATTGAAACGGGGGATTTGATTGTTTTATGTTTGGAGTTAATTAATGAGGCAAAGCAGTCTTCCGATGAAGTCCTATCCAAATGTTATCCCAGATTCCACAAGAAGTTAGATTATCTTATAAAGACCACTTGTTGAAATGAACATGTTCAGCGTTGAATTTATCTCTTGGTTTATCATCTCCGGTGGGAACGCCGATTGCAATTACGCATAAAGGGCTGATATTTTCGGGAAGAGATAGAAGTTTCTTAACTAATGCTACTCGTTCTTGTCTTGGGTGAGCGGCAGTCCAGCAGGCTCCTAAGCCTAATGCTTTGGCCGCTAGAAGAATGTTTTCTGCGGCGGCAGAACAATCTTGTATCCAATAATCAGTTGAACTTCCTCCATGAGCTACGTTTAAATCAGTGGCTACAACAATAGCGTGTCTTGAAGTTAAGAGCATCTTTGAGTAGGGTAATCCTGTTCCCAGTTCATCAATAAGGGAGGCGTCATCAACTATGATAAAACGAAAATGTCTTGTATCACGTGAGGAAGGAGCTGCCATTCCTGCCTTGGCTAATTGAATTAGATTTTCTCGAGAAACAGCTGCTTTGGTATACCTTCTAATGCTTCTTCTCTCCAAAATAGCTTTTAAAGTATCCATAATATCCTTTCTGTTTCTTGTAGAGTCTAATAAATTTTGGGCAGTTTAAGGACTTCTCTTAGTTTTTGCCATTTTACTCTAGATGAAGTACAAGTATCCCCGTGGTAATTCATTAGGTAATAGCGGAAATGGTAATCTTGATCTTGATAATGAACCATGAATAGCATCCAGTCTTTATCTGTCTTGGCGTTTAAAGCTTCTTCCTTGGTCCAAAACCCAAACCAGCCTTTGCTTTCTTCAGGGTAAAGCGTAAAGTAAGTTTTAAGGAACATAAATGAAAAAAGGCATCCTAATAGTACTGCTACTGGAAAGAAAATTTTCCAACGTCGGCATAGCATCCAAAGCCCATAACCTGTTAATAGGCATGAAAAGGGAAAAGCTCCAACAGTACGCAGAGAGCTAGGGAGACCTGAATTGGTTAAAGAGGCAGGGATAATGCCAATAAGAAAATTAGCTAGTATAAAAATAAGCCACCATTTATCGGGTAATATATCTTTGAAGCGAAAGAGTAGGATAAAGACTAAAGCCGCTAATCCCAATATATCCACCCATCCTAGTAAACCAAAGTGTTGGGTAGAGTGTTCCCATGAAGGATCGCCGGTAATAAAGAGATATCGAGGGGAAAAGTGTAGTGAGAAATTATGAAAGAACACATTAGCTAAATCGATAGGGTTATTGGTTTTTCCTACTGATTTTAGGAATTCATTATTAAAAATAGAGAGGCCATTGAATCTCTCTTGTAGGTTTCCCCAGAGGGTATATTGCACCAAAGGGATACAGGAAAGTATTAGCGTTAAAATGAAACCAGTTAAGGGTCCTTTTTGTAATCGTTTGTATTTAATAATGTGAAAAATAAACAAAGGGACTAATAGTAAAGGGACATGTAGTCGTTCAGGGGGATAAACATACATAGCACAGGCAAATAAGAATCCAGCAATGATTTTGTCTAGCCATTTGTCTTTACGAAGAAAGAAGAAGATTCCCCAGATAATAAAAGTATTACAAAATGTAGATTCATAACCAATACGGGAGAGTCCCCATATCCAGGGGGAAAGACTGGCAATCAAAGTAACTAGCAATGCATAGGAATTACAAAAAAGCATCCTGGTTAAAACAAACAATCCTAAGATGGCTAGGACATTTCCAAAAGCAGTAAAAGCGCGAAGACGGTCTGCTGTGTGGCCAAATATTTTCTCCCACAATACAGCAGGGTAGGTGTAAACCGGAGGTTTAGGGGTGCCGTAATGCTGATCAGCAAAAATTGGATGGGGGATAAGATGTGCATCAACCCCTTCGGTTTCCATACATTGGATGGTAACCGAGCCACTTAATTCATCAACGTTAAAGCCGTAAGGAACTTGATCCAACTGCCAGAAGCGCAGGATATTTACCGCGAGGATAAGAAGCACAATCAAGGTTGTGAAAAGTTTGTTAATCATTGGGCATTATTTTTTAGGACGGTAAATATGCGCACTGTGTCCAAAGAAGCTTTCCGCTGTTTCCATAATTGTTTCAGACATTGTTGGATGTGGATGAATGGAGAGTTTAAGATCGCTTGCGACAGATCCCATTTCCATAGCAAGAACACCCTCTGAGATCATTTCTCCTGCACCAACACCTACAATCCCAACTCCTAAAATGCGTTCTGTCTTGGGATCGATAATCATTTTAGTTAATCCGTCTTGACGGTCTAGGGTTAAGGCTCTGCCCGATGCGCCCCAAGGAAATTTAACGACACGGACATCTTGGTTTAGTTTCTGGGCTTCAGCTTCGGTTAAGCCGCACCAGGCGATTTCTGGGTCGGTAAATACTACCGCTGGAATGGCCTTGGGTTCAAAGGCGACTTTGTGGCCTGCAATCGCCTCAACAGCAACGCGTCCTTCGTGGGATGCTTTGTGGGCAAGCATTGGGTCTCCAGCAACATCACCAATCGCATAAATATTCTCATCTGAAGTTCGTCTTTGATCATTAATTTCTACAAATCCACGTGCGGTGACCTTGACCTTGGTGTTTTCTAACCCTAGGTTTTCCGAGTTGGGTTTGCGGCCGATGGAAATAAGGACTTTACTATATTCTTCCTTAAATTCTTTACCGTCTTTATCAGAAAAGGTAACTGT
>JBAXBI010000088.1:0-5725 GCA_037142055.1 Candidatus Omnitrophota bacterium
TTTAAAAGCCCATCTTTGAATATAGGTGGTAAAGGCGCGATCAAAACGCTCTTTCACTTTTTATGGTTGCCTTGCAAAAGGATAAAGATTATGCAATGACATATCATTATTTGGGGCTTTATTTCAATAAACGTGATAATTTTGATTTAGCCCAGAGGGCATTTCAGATGGCTGTTGATTTAGATCCAAAGTTTTCCCCTTCCTATGGATTTCTTAAAAAACCACGCATTGTTAAATGAAACAGTTTGATTCCAAGGGCAACAAGGCAACAACAGCTTTTGTTCCTGGCTAATTGAGAAGGGATATGGTATTATTTGTTTTAAATTCGTCGATTAAGGATGTGTCCTCAGAAGCGTAGTACTTTGTGCCACCTGCCTTAAATTATTTTAACGAGAACAATTTTCATGTCATTTTCACTATTAGGGATATCTAAAGATTTATTGCGTTCTGTTGAATTAGCAGGGTATGAGAAACCCACTGAAATTCAACGAGAAGCTATTCCTGTTATCTTAAAGGGGCAGGATTTAATTGCTCAAGCTAAAACAGGAAGTGGTAAAACTATCAGCTTTGTTTTGCCAATATTACAGTCATTTGAAAATTCTAGAGATCCCAAGCGAAGAATTCTTAAAGTTTTGATTTTAACTCCAACCCGTGAACTGGCTATGCAGGTTGCTGGAGTATTAAAGGTTTTTGGAAGGAGTCTTCCTAATCCTCCTCGAACGATTCTTTTGCTTGGCGGATTAAATATTAATTTACAAATAATAGGATTGCATCATGGCGCAGATATAGCTGTGGCTACGCCAGGGCGCTTATTGGATATAATTAATCGTAAAGAAATAGGATTGGCATCTTTAACTCTATTGGTTATTGACGAGGCAGATAAGCTTCTAGATATGGGATTTGCTAAAGAGGTTGACGAGGTGCTTAAAGCTTTACCAGTTAAGCGGCAGAATATCTTGTTTTCAGCAACGATGGGTGAAAAGGTATCGGGTTTGACGCAAAGGTTTATGAAATGCCCTGTGCATGTTAAGGCGGAAGATGCGACGCCCACCGTAGAAACTATTCACCAAAGAGCGATTGAAGTTAATCGAAACAATCGAGGGCCGTTACTGAGGCATTTGATTAACACAGAAGGCTGGGGGCATGTATTAATTTTTGTGGCCAGCGTTCGTGGAGCTGATATTCTAGCTGCCAAGTTGCGACGGGACGGTGTCGTAGCCGATGCTTTACACGGAGGGATGACACAAGCACAAAGAACCGTTGTGCTTAGTGATTTTAAGGCAAAGAAGACCGCCGTGTTGGTTTCAACCGACATCATTGCTCGTGGCATAGATATTGATAAGCTCTCCTATGTTGTTAATTATGATTTACCTCGTTCTCCTAATGATTATATTCATCGTATCGGTAGGACTGCCAGGGCAGGCGAGCATGGGATTGCGGTTTCCTTTATCGGATTGGAAGATAAGGCTCATTTTTCTCTGATTGAAAAAAGAGTCGGGACGCGTTTGATAAAAGAGAGCATCAAAGGCTTTGAATTGACAGGAGAGGTTATCCTAAAAGAAAAGGGAAAAGCACCTGTGAAGGGCCATCGAATGAGTAAGAAGGATAAGGCGAGGGCCTTGGCCTTAAAGGAAGGAAGAACGCTTTGAGTACATCTTATGAGTTTAAGAGTTTAGGGTTAACAAAAGAAATCTTGGATAATCTAAATGTCTTGGGTTATTTAAAAATGACGCCAGTGCAGCAGCAGGCCTTGCCATTTGTCTTAGAGGGTAAGGATTTAATCGCACAGGCGAATACAGGTAGTGGTAAAACAGCTGTTTTTGGATTGGGGATTGTTGCTAAATTAGATATCGCTAACATTCAACCTCAAGCTTTAGTGTTGTGTCCCACAAGAGAATTAGCTCAGCAGGTTTCTTTGGAAATACGTCGATTGGCAAGGCCAATTAGTAATATTAAGATATTGTCGCTTTATGGAGGGGTCGAAGAAAAGCATAAAGCTAAATACTTAGAAAACGGTGCGCATATTGTGGTGGGAACTCCAGGACGCATTAAGAAGCTATTAGAAAAGAAGGAGCTAAATCTTAATTCGTTAAAGATTTTAGTTCTTGATGAAGCCGACCGTATGCTAGAGATGGGTTTTATCGATGATATCAACGCGATTGCAGCGTTTGCACCATTTGAAAGGCAGACCATGCTTTTTTCAGCAACTTTTCCTAATGGCATTAAGAAATTAAGCGCCTGTATACAGGATGAACCTGTTCAAGTGACGGTGGATTCTCAGCATCAGGAAAACAGGATCAAACAATTATTCTTTCAAGTTCAAGGAGAGGTAGCTAAGCCTGAAGCTTTAAGAAGAGTATTAGGACATTTTAGGCCCCAGTCCGCTCTTATTTTTTGTAAGAGCAGAGTTGTTTGTACTCAGGTTGCTCATTTACTTAGAAAAGAAAGTATTAGTTCATTAGAGATTCATTCCGACCTGGAGCAGAAGGATAGAACCTTAGTGTTGACTAAGTTTGCTAACAAAAGCTGTGGCATTCTAGTCGCTACAGATTTGGCTTCCAGAGGATTAGATATCAAAGATGTTGGCGCGGTTATTAATTATGATTTACCATTAGATCATGAATTGTATGTGCATCGCATTGGTCGCACCGGTAGGGCTGGTAAGGAAGGGTTGTCGCTGAGCTTATTTACTGGTCGGGAACAGCCTTTTTTGGATAATATTGGAAATTATCTCAAAACACCTTGTGAAACGATAGAATTAGAGTCTTTGAAGGTAAAGAAACCTTTTACGCTTAAGGCCTCAATGACGACTATTTATATTAGCGGTGGAAAGAAGGATAATATGCGTCCCGGGGATATTTTAGGAGCATTAACTAAAAGCGCTGGATTAACCTCAAGTGATGTTGGTGAGATTCGCATTCTCGATGTGAATAGTTATGTGGCTATTGATTGTGCTCACGTGGATAAAGCTATTAAGCATTTGAATGAAGGAAAGATTAAGGGTAAAAAATATAAAGTTGGAAAGGCTTAAAAAGGGGGAGTAAATGAATAATATATTTGTAGGAAATCTTTCGTTTAAAGCGACAAGAGAAGATGTTCAAAAACTATTTTCACCTCTAGGTGAAGTTGCCAATGTAGTCATTATGGAAAGAAAAAAGGGTAAATCTCGGGGCTATGGTTTTGTAGATATGCCCAACGAAGAGCAAAAAAATGCGGCGATTGCAGCCTTAGAAGGCAAGGAGTTTATGGGGCGTGTTCTATCAGTGAGTCCTGTGATCCCTAAGGTTCCAGGAGAATTTAAGCCTAAAAAGTTTAAGCCTATTCGTGAGAAGTGGAATCAATCTGAGGAGCAGCCAAGTTTTGAAAAGAGAGATGAATCAAAGCCTTATCATAGGGATGATCGAGAATCTAAACCGTGGGTTAAAAGAGAAGGTGGATCCAAGCCTTGGTTTAAAGGAGAAAAAACATCAAAACCCTATCGTAAGGATGATCGAGCCTCCAAGCCGTATCGAAGTGATGATCGGGAATCCAAGCCTTACCGTCCAGATGATCGGGAGTCTAAACCGTATAGCAGAGACGATAGGGAATCTAAATCATGGGGACGAGCACAAGGTGGATCTAAGCCCTATCGAAGGGATGAGCGGGACACTAGATCATGGTCTGATAACAAGGGTAGTGCCAAACCATATGTGAAACATGATGGCCCTTCAAAGCCGTATCATTCATCAGCTAAATCAAGTAGAGATGATCGAGGTCAAAGTCCGAATCGTAGGGACGATCGAGAGTTTAAGCCATATCGTAAAGATGACAGGGAAAATAAACCTTATCGAAATGATGATAGGGCCTCCAAGCCCTATCGTAGTGATAGTAGAGAATCAAAGCCTTTTCGCAGAGATGATCGCGAGTTTAAGCCAACACGGCAGGATGATCGTGAATCCAAATCATGGGGCAAAGCTGAGGGCTCATCCAAAGCGCCGTTTAAGAAATTCGAAGGACAATCAAAGTCATGGCCTAAGAAAGAAGGTGGTTTTAAATCGAAACCTGGCGGAGCCTTTAAGAAGTTTCATAGTGTTCCAGGAGTTACAAAGCCTTGGCCTAAAAAGGGAGAAGCGAGGAGTTAAGAGAAGTATAGACGGGATTTGTTAAAAGTAGGCATTAGCCCCTTGTGATTGAAAGATCATAAGGGCTTTTTCTATTGAAACCTATGGGCGGTATAAAAATAAGGGTGTATAATTTAAAAACTTTAATTAATTGGTATGAGATTTATATGAAGAGAATAATACTGATATTTTTGATTTTAATTAGTTTGTGTTCGCAGAGTCTTATAGCTTGGGGCAGGGTTAACCCTGTTCCCATGGCAACTAATAGCAAGTACCCTAACGGGATCAATGATACCTGCGGTGGATGCGTGAGTCCGGCGGTTTGTGGAGGCAGCACTTGTGGGGCAGCTTGTGGGGCATCTGTGTGTGTTACAAATCAAGCATGTTTGTCTGGGAGTTGCATCTCGACATTGGATTTAACCAGTTGCTACCCGACGAATAATGGTTGCCCGAGCACATCAACATGTGGAGGTGGGGGGTGGACAGGGGTTTGTGCTTGTAGCAGTGGTATTTATAATGACGATAGTAATTGCGGTGCATGTGGTAATGCGTGCACGGGACTAACGGCGTATTGTTCCTATGGATTTTGTATAGATGCCAATCTATGCGGACATGGTGGATGTACGGGGACTCGATGTGCTGGGATAAATATAGGCAGTTCATGTACAGACGGCAATATATATGCAGGGGGCAATCTGGAGGTGTCCACTGGAGATCCCCCCCTTTATTATGCGGATGCGGTACAATACTGCCAAAATTTAGGTGCAGGTTGGAGTTTGCCAACAATTGAACAGCTTAAAGTACTTTATGATAATAAAAGTTCTATTGGTATGAGTAGTAGTATTTACTGGTCGTCTTCGCAGTTAGATCCTACCAAATTTTTCATTGAGTTCTTTAGTGGAGGTTCCAGTGGCACCGTATTTTACAACAGTAATTATGGTACAAGTGGTACTCGGTGTGTCAAAAATCTTTGATGGTTTGTAGGTTTTGTTTATTATTATTTTGACTATCAACATATTTAGGTTGATTATCAAAGTAAATCGTGTATACTTTGCTAATGAAACAAATTTTACATCGAGAAGCAAATCTTCTTGCGCAGGTCTTCTTCCCTAAGATTAACGCTTTTTCAAGAATTGCCTATCATGTTCATATTGGCCATCCTGTAGGGTTGACTCCACAGCAGGTTGAGGTTGTTATGGAGTTGGATCAAATGGGGTCTCTTAGGCTTTCAGACCTTTCTAAAAGTGCATGTGTCACTCATGGCACAATGACAGTAGCCGTTCAGAAGCTACTTAAAAAAGGTCTCTTAATAAGGAAGAAAGATCCAACCGATGAAAGAGCTATTCGTTTAGGTTTAAGCGCTAAGGGTAAAGCAGTTGCTATTAAAACCCATAATAAAACTTTAGAAGTTTTTAATTTTATATGTGAGGAGCTTTCTGAAGAAGAGAGAAAGAAGCTTATCGATAGTTATCAGTTTTTATTAAAAACTTACCAGACGATACTCAATAGAAAGGTACTTAAATCGTAATGAATAAGAAATTTATATATGTCTCAATCGTTTGTTGTGGAATTCTTCTATCCCTTGATGGTTGTAGCCAGAAACCTACAGCTCCAATGGCTATGCC
>JBAXBI010000089.1:0-5713 GCA_037142055.1 Candidatus Omnitrophota bacterium
ATGAAAAAGGTTGTAATTTTAACAGCAGTTTTAACACTATGTTTGTTCTTTAAGGCGTATGGCGCAGATAGCGCTGCTTTGGTGGAAGTGCCAAATAAAGTTTGTCCTATTAGCCATGAAGAAGTAGGCAAGAATGGGATGACGCCATTTAAGGTTACTTACAAGGGCAAGGTCTATAATCTTTGTTGCGCAATGTGCGAGAAGGATTTTCTTAAAGATCCTGATAAGTATGCCAAATTGTTAGAAGAAGAAGTGGCTAACGAACAGGCCAAGCAAGCTCAAAAGACATAAAGCAAGGGATGCTGAATTTAGGCCTCGTTGATAATTTTAGGATTGTCAACGAGGCTTATTTTCTCTTGTGATATACTTTAGTTGAAAGAAGGTTTATAACATGGATCATTTTTTTCTAGCCTTTATCCCGATGTTCTTTGCGATGGACCCTTTAGGGATTTTGCCTATTTTTGTGGGGCTAACGCAAGGGGTAGAGCCTGCTTTGAAACGTAAGATTATTGTTCAGTCGCTTTTAACAGCTAGCATTGTAGCGATTGCTTTTATTTTCTTAGGCAAAGCTATTTTTGGGTTTCTAGGCATTAGTATGGGCGATTTTATGATCGCCGGAGGTGTCATCCTTTTTTGTTTGTCCATGGTAGATATGCTAGGCACAGGACATACTACGAAGAAATTTAAAACTTCGGATTTAGGAGCCGTTCCCCTTGGGACTCCGTTGGTGGTTGGCCCAGCGGTTTTAACGATGGCGCTTATGCTTATGAATCAGTATGGACCGGCGGTAGCTTTGGGGGCTGTGTTATCTAATATTGCGATCGTGGCGGTTATTTTCTTGTTATCGGATCGACTAATTCGATTAATTGGTCCTAGTGGTTCAAGGGCCTTATCTAAAGTAATGTATCTTCTGCTTGCGGCCATTGGTGTGATGATGATCCGCAGAGGAATTATCGAGATTGTCTCTTCTTTAAAGTAAACTTCATGAATATAAAATTTTTCAAACATTTTCTTTTGTCGGTATTAATGCTCTTATGCTGGGCATCTATTTTTATATGTATTTTGGCGTATACCTTTTTAACTACAACGTGGGGAGCCAAGTTAGCTGCTACTTATTTGATTCAATCCTATGTTCCTTTTTGTTCAATTAACGTTGGTAGTTATCAAGGAACTATTGAAAAAGGGCTCGTGCTTAAGGATGTGAGAATTAATCATATCCCAATGATCAAAGAGGGAGGGGCGCATATTCAGGAACTTCATGTCCAGGTTCCTTTGATCCATTGGGATCAAATAGCTATGAAGATTATTAATGGAAAGCTTCAATTTTCTTCAGCAGACCCGATTGTCTTTAACGCTGTGATCAGTAAAAACCAGATACAAGGGAATTGTTATGCCCAAAGTATCGATGCACATCAGTTTCTGCTTTCTCTAGGCTATAATGATTTAGCCAAGAATATACAAGGGTTCTTAAGTAAGCCTGATTTTGTTTTACAAGGAACTATGAAGGCGCCACGGTTAACAGGTCGTTTCTTTGTAGATAGTATTGTTTATAAAGATACCAGCGTCAAAGACGGTTTTGGTCATCTGGATTTAACAATTAAGGCTTTAGGTTTAAATCCTTGGTTAGATGGATTTGTCATCTTAGAAAGTGCTTTTGTCAGAACCAATAGAGTTAATGTTGATTTATCGGCTAGTAGGGTTGATTTTAAAGGTGATGTTACCAACCCCGCTTTAGATATTCATGGTTCAAGCAAGGTGGAGGATATTGATATCGATATGGCAATTAAAGGATCTCTGCTAAAACCACAATTGACTTTTAATTCTGACCCGCCCCTTCCTGAAGAGGAGATTATTTACACTCTAGCTACAGGTAAAACTTGGTCAGGAATTGAGGATGCGCGTTCTCAAGGATTTGGTTTACGGCGTAAATTATCAGATACCTTTAATGTAGGGATGGCCCTGGAAGAAAGGCCTTCACAGCCGGGCAGAGACCAGTCTCTAGGGTATTCTAGAATGATTGAAGGTCAGATGAATGTGACGGATAAATTCTCTTTAAATATCGCCAAGAAATTTCTTCCCACAGATTCTAATAACACAAGCTCCCAACCAGAAAAAGACAATTCCACCGAGTTTTATCTGCAGTATAAGAAGCGTTTTTGATAGTTTAATGGCTTTTGACTAACTTTGTCTGAGTATGGGGTCTTCCTAACCCGTTCCAGTGACTTACGTTATCAAAATTAAATTATTATTAAAAATTCTTTATTAAAACTTAATATATCTATAACAAGTTCTTTATATCCATCAGGTATATTTACACCATGATTAAGATTAAACCTATGGTATCAGGATCCAAAATGCTTGATACCATAGGGGTTTTCATCCAACGCAAATATTCTCAATGGTTTCGATTGTTCTGTTGGGTTGTTCTTTTTGTCTTTATCAGTAACACCATAGGAGCTGATGTTGCTCGTGCGTGGTCCACTGCTGAGGAGCAGCAACAGAGTATCATTTTACCGCCACCAGGAACATTAATACCTGATTCCCCATCGCTTTCTTTGCCAACGCTTAAAGCCATTTCTATTGATCCCAACGATCCCTTTAAGTTGGACTTTGTATTAGATACTGCAGATCAAGGTCAATCCCCAAAGTTTGATCAGGGGCAAATTAATCTTCTTATTAAATATTTCTTGAGTTTCCTGACTATTCCGGAAAAGGATCTTTGGGTTAACTTATCCCCATATGAAAAAGACCGCATTATTACCCCAGAATTTGAGACGACTAACGCTGGGCGCGATATGCTTGTTCAGGATTATATTCTAAAACAGTTGGCCTCTTCTTTAACCTATCCGGATCATAAACTAGGCAAAGCATTTTGGAAGAAAGTTTTTAATCGCGTGAAGGCTGAATATGGCAGCAGTGATATTCCTGTAAATAATTTTAATAAGGTTTGGGTGGTGCCAGATAAGGCTGTTGTTTATGAAGAAAATGGGTCAGCATTTATTTCTGAAAGCCGTTTAAAAGTATTAGTTGAAGAAGATTATCTGAGTTTGGAAAAGAATGGCAATAAGCTCAAAACGTCTGCTTCTAGGATGCAAAAGGTTGATCGATTATCTTCTGAAATAACGCGTGAGATTATCCTTCCTGAACTAAAACGAGAAGTCAATGAAGGAAAATATTTCGCTCCGCTACGGCAGATGTATCAGTCCTTGATTTTGGCAATTTGGTTAAAGAAAAAATATAAAGAACATTTGATTAATAAGGTTTATGTAAATCAGAAAAAGACATCTGGCATTGCTTTGGAACAGAAGCAAATTAAAGAAAGGGTTTATGCGCAGTATCTGAAGGCTTTAAAGAAGGGAGTATATAATTTTATTCGTGAGGATTATGACGAGAAATTACAGCAAAGTATTCCTCGCAAATATTTCTCTGGTGGTTTTTCTTTCGCCGATGCCGCAATGCACGTCACTTTTTTACCAGCTACTGGTTTAGATAAAATGAGGGATTTGATTGGCGCGTTTAAAAAGGGATTGTATCGCTTTACGGTAGCTTTAAATCCTTTAGGAAATACGAAAGCTGAACTGATATCCTTAGCTGCTAATCCTGCCATGTTTGCCAACCCAGCCATACCTCAGAACCCTAAGCAAGCCAAGGAGCAATACGATGCTGCGGTTGCAAGATATAAAGGGGAGAAATGGCTAAACTTAAGAGCTAAAATAGCGGCTTTTAAAGAAAAAAAACAAAAGCTCTATGAGTTAAAAGCTGAAATTGATGCTGCAGCAGCCCAGGCAGATGAAGATTATAACACTCTCGACGGTAAGATTAATGCGGCTCCTGCCGGAGCAGATACGTCTGTCTTAGAAACAGCTTTAAATGCCATTCAAGAGCAAATTCAAAATTTGAGGTTAATGAAAGCTGCGGTTCAAAGCGATTGGTTAAGCAGATATGGGAAAACAGTCCTTATCGTTTTGACAATTATGAGTACTCTCTCGGGTGGGTTTATGGCTCATGCTGGGGATTCCCATAAGGTACCAGATAGTTTTAATCCCCAGATGCATTTTCAAGATAGTGGATATAGTCATACACAAGGTCTCCAGCCGGCCAATGTTCCCCCTGGGGCAGGACAGGAGCCGTATGTGTTTTTCAATACAGTCGCTCCTGTTCTTATGGAAGACCAGGTAGTGGCGAAGAATATCGGTATTGTGGAGGGATTAGACCCCAATAAAAGGGAATATGAGGCAGGAGAAACTATATGTTTTATTAGGGATCCAGAATTGACAATGAAGGTTACGGCTCCATCGCATCTTACTGTTAAAGGAGAGCAGCTGGTTATTAATGGGATGAATGTAGGTAAGGGGAGTGTTCTCTTTAATTATTATGATAATCAGAGAATGCGTCTGAATCTTTCAGTTCCACCTAATGTGAATTCTTTTACTAAGGTGAAAATGACAGTTGATGGTAATTTAGTTGGAAATGTTACTGATGTTCTATGGGATCTAAATCCTCAACAAAAAGACGCTCACGTAAGCTTAATTGCCAATGTCGCATCCCCAATACCATTAGGGAAAGAGGTAGTCTTAAAAGCTTCATTTTTTCCACCAGAGGATTCAGACAAAAAGCTTAATTCTATTGTAGGGGAATCCCAAACAATTACCCAGGTGGGGGAATCTACGCAATATGTTCTAAGATCTCCTGCAGATGGTATGGTGCAATTTTTAGTCTATGAAGGACAGAAGGTGACCTCTGGGCAGGTGGTCGCCTTGGTTGGATTTAAAGACCCTGATGGTAATTATCTTGTTGAACCATTTGCCGTACGTGCCCCTAGCAATGGGTATGTGACTAAATTATCGAAATATGAATCGAACTCATTTCTTCGCAATGATGAATTATTACGTATAGGGACAGGCACTGTTTTAGTAGGCGGAGATGTTAATCAGAGCAACAGGCTTCTTTTATTACCTAAAGATTTAAAAATTAGTATCGGTGATCCTGTTGTGATCGAGACTCCAACCGGACTTCGATTAGCAGGTAAGATTTCTGTGATCAATCCCCTGCCGCATAGTTCAACTGTGGAATTAGGTGGATATCAGGCCGTTCAGGTCATGGCATTTGATCAGCATAATATCCTACAGTCTAACCTGCCCGTGAGAGTTATTTTACCCAATGATGATCAAAAGATTTATTTAGCTACTGTGTTGGCAGAAAATAGTAGCCGGTCGGCAGTTGGGGTTGGGCCTTTACCTTCTCAAGTTCTTGATAAGTCAGGGGCAATATCTTCAGGGCAGACAAGTGCGAATAATTTTGCGTTACAAGCGGATATACAAGCTATAAATCTATCAGATGTAGAAAGATTAGTAAGTAGAAATCGAATAGGGATAGGCACTGAGGCCATAAAGGTTCTTGAGAAGAAGGAGGCAGAGAGGTTTCCGAAAGCTTCTCGGTTTAGTTTGACTGGAGGCGTTTGGATGACAGGCGAGGGTAAGTTAGCTTTTAGTGGCGGGCTTAAGGGGACGATTAATAATATGGTCTCAGGAGGAGTTCAATCGGGCAATGCCATTGGAGCCGCAGTGCCCATTGTTTACCAACTAGCTGGAAATATTATTGATGTCGTTTCCGGAAAAGTAAATAAACAAGAAGCTCTCGCCATTCAAATGACTCAGATCGCTGTGCATCACATGGAAACGCAGGTGTATCATCAGGTCAAAGAATCTCAAGA
>JBAXBI010000090.1:0-5639 GCA_037142055.1 Candidatus Omnitrophota bacterium
TCGCTGTGCATCACATGGAAACGCAGGTGTATCATCAGGTCAAAGAATCTCAAGACCTTTTAATTGACATTGGGGCCGCTCAAAAGAAGATTGCACAATGGCGAACATTGCTCTACGCACTAGAAAAGACAAAAGAAGCAATGACGGCCAGGGAATCCGGAGGCTTTAGCTATGGCATGGAAAAAGAACGTATTGAGACGAGCATTAATAATGTGAAGGCTGAGATTTTATCTTTACAAGAGAAAGAAAAGAGTTGGACGGTAGCTCTTAATTCCCATATGGGGCAATCCAATACAAATCTGCATAAGGCAATACCAGCAGCCTTGTCTTGGGAAAAGCCTTTTGTGGCATTAGGAGAGAATACCGAAGAGAAGTTTAGAGAGACTCTTATAGGTGAGGGGAGTCCTAATTCACGCATGAAAGAAGCGAGTGCTGCAGATACAGCTGCAGAGATGACTGTCAGATTACAAGGCTTAAAAAAACTGCCAGTTGTTAATCTGAGCGGTCTTTATGTTAGTGGCAAGGACAATCCAAATTCCATTTATGATCTTCTCCCTGGAGCGGTGGAGCACTCCTCTGCGTTGACCCCAGGACTTAATTCTATAGGACAGATAGAAATTCCTTTATGGGATTCTGTTGCCAATACCCAAGCAAAGATTATGGCCTTGGAGAAGGAGAAAGCTAAGCTTTATGTTGAGCAGACTAAAGCTGATCTTATTCAAGAGTTGGAACAGACAATTAACAGAATCAAGATTTTAAGTGAGCAAATTGAGCAAGCAAAAGAGGGGTACCGAGGGGTTTATCGATCTCTGGAGTCGAAGGCTAAGCGGCCGGATGTGTATTTACCATCTCAATTGATTCAAGAGCGTTTTGAAATGGAAAAGTGGCAGCAGAAATTAGTGGATCTTAAAGCACAGTATTTGAAAGAAGAGTCAGCCTTAAGGGCAATGGGTCTTTTAGGAGAAGAGAAAGCTCCCACACTTGCAGGTATTGTCGAGAATTCTCAAGCATCAACAGTGGCGGGGCAAGTGTCTCAGACAAATACTCACCAAGGCACATTTAATCAACAAGTGGGGCCCCAGGGAGAACTGATGGTAGGGACTGTTAATTATCATATAGGCGGTGATGTTACAGGCGCATGGGCTTTGATGCATAACGATTCTTCAGGGTCGAACACGGGTTCTTTAGAAATTATGAAGCAAATGTTAATTAATGATCCTAATGTTTTCGTACGGACAGATGCTTTGCATCACTTCTTAGCTGAGTATCAGGATAATAATGAATTTATTCTAACACTTAAATATGTGCTGTTGCACTCAACGCATTCGGATGTTATTTATGAGCTTTTAAAGTTTATGGGGCAGAGGGAAGATCATGGTTTACGTTTCTTTGTTCAAATTATTCATGATGCTCACACCTTTAAGCATCAGGCTCTTGTAGATTTAAGTTTTCAATTCTTAAGGGACGTTTTTACGATGTATCCTGAAGTTATTCAAGGGTTAACACAAGCGGACTTTGTAACAGATAGCTCAGGCATACATGCTCAGGTATCTCCTCAATTAGCCGATAAGGTTTTTCTGACTTTCTTGGCCAGAGAACCTGATGATTCAATCGCAAAGGTGCGTTTTTTACAAAGCGACTTTTGGGGTATTAATGATTTAGCAAGAATTTATACACATTTAACTAATTATATTAATACCTATCCTGGTACCCCTAATATTGGTCAAACCAAGAAATTAACGGAGTTTATTTATAATTCAATTCTACAAAAAGAAGCGTTGGGCAATGTCGATGAAACGTTTCGCTTGGGAGGATTTGAACAATTAGGGAAGATTGTTTTGGATCAAGATATTATGACTGTAGTTAAGATTAGAGAGATGAAGGAAGCCAATCGAGAATTTTTATATCATTCTGTGCAAGGGCAGTCTATGGAGGGATTTGTCCATCCTAAATTATTCTTAGATTCTAAGAAAGACAGAGATAGTACGCTTCTGCAGAGGATGCAAACGTCTATGGATTTACCTATTTATGACTTGCCTAGAGCGCCTAACCAATATAGTGAATTAGCTTATTTTAAAAGTTTAGGATTAGATGGTCAAAAAGAGTATGTTGCTAAATCACGTGACATCTGTGAATTAACAAGGCTCCTTCAATTACAAACACCCTTAAGGACGGTGATTCTGGATCGCCTGATGACAAACCCTGAAGGCAGACTTTTGGTTTTTAAAACATATTTAGACTCTTCAGATATAAGAATTCTTGAGTTAATTGAATCCCGTCCATGGATGGAGACGTTCAAAGCTGATATAAAGGCTGTTAAATCTGCCGCAGATTATCAGGTTTTACGATTGTCTCTGGAGAAATTATATGAAAGGACCCATCAGGAATGGTTGCTAAATATGCGTTTGACAACCTATTCTTTCGTTGAACTGCATTCAGTAAGTGATCCTAGAGGTGGGGCAGTAGTAGAGGCACAGATTAATGTAGCCGCAACCAAAACAGCCTTAAAATTCCTCGATGAGAGAATGCAATACAAACCAGTGTTTTGGGCCGGACAAGCATTACAATCTCCCCAAGAGAAACAGGAATTAGCTAATATAAGACATATTTTAACCCAAGAGATAGATCCAATTAAGATCAATGCTTATATTGAAGGTCTGGTGGCTAGTGCTGGAGATCATAAGGTAAAGGCGATGCTTCAAGAAATCATATCCGTAAGAGATAAAATGGCTAAAGATATCAAGAATAATGATCAATCGATTAAAAAGTTCCCCGTTTTTCTTAAAGGTCTTGCGGTTATTGTGGGGATGTTTCCATTGGGTATTTTTTTAAATAGCCTTCGCAATAGGGTTTGGCTGCGTAGGGCAAGTGAGGAAGATTTAACAAAAATGTTATACAAAAAGTTGTTAGGCGATGAGGAGGGGAAGCTGGGTAAAGAAGAGTTAGCGGTCATTCCTCTTCCCTCCAAGGTTTATAACTCTACCGAGGATATTTTGAAGAATTGGCACAGTTTAATTTCTAGGTGGAATCAACAAAAGGATTTGCCAGTTGGGACTATTCTTAATGATTTAAACACGATTCTTAATTGTGCTGAGGAAGTTTTAAATGATATGCCTTTTACCCCTGATCTTATATGGAGTACAAAAAGGGAACCGCCGAGGAATGATATTTATAAGAAAACTTTTTCATATTTTAATCTATTGGCTATTAACACCTTGATAATCTTAAAAAAGCGTTTACAAGTTGAGAAGTTAACGGCGTTACAAAGATTAAAGTTAGAGGATGATATAGACGTTTTACGGGATAATATCGCATATTCTTCAAGATTTTCTCGTATATTGTCATTTAGAGGCAATATTGAAAAAGTGATGAGTTATAAGTTCCCTAATAATGATTGGCGGGAAAGATTAAAATTGTATCCTTTAATACGAAAAATTCTCATGTATAAAAAACTTTGGGTCAGAGGTGATAACGGTTTAAGAGAAGAATTGCCGTTATTACTTAAAGAAGGTAACGCTTTAATAGATGGATTTTATGAAAATCCCCAGGAGATTGTTGACGAAAGTTTTTCATTGCTTAAAACAGTCACAGATCGCGGTAAGACTTCTTACGACCCATTATCTCCTGATGAAAGTCTTAAGTTTAGGAATCGAAGTTTTAATAGTAGACTCTTATCTTTTATAGGGCTTACTCTTACGGGATTAACAATATTTGGGTTTGTTGTAGGGATTCCAGGGATTACCTTTGGAGGAGTATCGTTATTGAGTTTCTTTATTCTAGGCATAGGGTATTTTGCCTTCTGGCATCCACATTTGGATATTCTTAAAATGCAGTGGTATAGAGAATTAACACTCTTAGTCAATAAATTAAGTAAAAGTCTTGGGGATAAACTTAATCCTTCTGGAGTAAGGCAGACTAAAGCCAGAGATCATGATTCTGAAATTGTTTCTCTTGCTAAACAGGAAGGGGCTCAACAGGTACAAGAGGAGCTTGATTTGACCCATCCACCGAGTGTAGATATGATTGTTGTTGTGGCTCAAGATGGAGAAAATTCCCAGAACCTTGAGCAGTATGTTGATAGTCGTCGAGGTAAATTAATAAGAAACGATGTACCTGTTATTGTTACCTCATCAAAGCATGAAGGAAGCGGTAATGCTTATTTGGAATCCGTGCAGAGGGTAAAGGATATCTTTGCGTCACCAGAATATAAACAGAAATATCCCCATTTGAAATCTTGGGATAAATCCCGTGTGATGTTTGTTTTTCACGGGAAAGATGCTTCCAGGGAAAGTAGTATACAGCAACCTTTGCTTGATTGGGGGATCACCAATGGTTATCGCACTGCAAAGAATGGGGCTCTATCTGATTCCGCTGAACATAAATCTGGGCATATCCTTATTTATTCCCGTGATGCTTACTTTGGTCCTGTTCCAGATTTCCCAGATTCAGGAGTGACCATGCTCACCTCAAGAGTCAACAGCCGAAATCTTAAAGCGGGTAGTTTAGTCAATGCTAAGTTTACAAGTACAGGTGAGGTTAGAGAATTGTTAGAAGGAGTAGATGTTGGGTCTCTTGAGGGGGCAGGGAGGTCAATGCCCAGGGAAGGCAAATTACTTAATTTCTTAAAAGACCACTTTAATTTAAATAATCGTTCTCTTAATCAATATCCAGTTTTTAACGGAATTCTACTCGTCGCACCTGATGCGGTTGATATCTTTAAAAAGACAGCTGAATATATAGAACAGAATAATTTGTGGGAAAAACTAAAACTTAGTTTAAGTTCTGACTTTCTAGTTCCGATGGTGATGGGAAATGTTTATGATGAACAAAAAGAAACAGAAGTTAAGGAGTATGCTTTAAAGAGGGTTAGATGGAAAGATATGATTGGAACTCGGAGTATTCCAGGTGAGAAGGAGGAAGAGATTAAGAATATTGAAGGATTAGTACAGAATTTTTATAGTTTCTTTAATGGGATTTGTGGCAAAAGTATCAAGGTTAATGCATTTTTACCCTATTCGAGATCAGAAGTTTTTGTCCGAGTTGGAGGAGAAAATGCCCAGGAGGAAATGGCAAGATTTAGAAAAGTAGCTAATCTTGCAGAAGATCATTCAACAAGTGTTGAGCCTCCTGGAGGAGTTGATCTTTCAAGAACCGAAGATGCGATACAGTTTAATCAAAAGAGGAATGATTCTATAGCTGATTCCAAAAATTCTATCCTTAGTCCAGCTATGGCAGCGCTTAAATCTTTTCAAGGTTTTGAGTTCCAGGTTATGCAATACCAACCAATCTTAAATCCAATAGAATTATTTATGGGTTCTTCCATTGGAAAGAGTGGGACATGGTTTTCAAGCAGATCTCCCTCGACCAATAGTGATCAGGTCTGAAGTAGAGGTGGGTTACCTGTGCGTAAGCATTTAGCATCCCTCTTTAGATTGATACGTTAGCATTCAGCCCACACGTATCCGGTTAAAACCATACTTTATCAATACAGTGTCATTACGAGGATCCGCCATACTTTCTGGCGGAGACGAAGTAATCTTTTTAAACCTGCCTAGCCGGCAGGGATTGCTTCGCTTCGCTCGCAATGACACTTTTGGACATAGGCGCTTATTGTTAGATTGTAAATGTTTAGCGATCTG
>JBAXBI010000091.1:0-5618 GCA_037142055.1 Candidatus Omnitrophota bacterium
TGAGTGTAATAGTGTTGTTGTTGAACATTCAGATTTTGTTGGAAGCACTGAACAGATGCTTGGGTTTATGCGACAGACTAAATCCCAAGAATTTCTGATGCTAACCGAGTGCGGTCTTTCTGCTCGTCTACAATCAGAGTTTCCAGATAAAAAATTGGTAGGCAGTTGCACGATGTGCAAATATATGAAATCTAATTCTTTACAGGATATCTTAAGAGTTTTAGAATCACCAACTAAGCGCGATCGGGTTGTCTTTGAGGAAGATGTACGTTTGCGCGCACTTAAAAGCCTAGAGGCCATGTTTAAGTACACTGAAAAATGAGCCAATCCTTTGTTGAAACACAATATTATACTTTTGCTCAATCACCTAATGAGCTGGTTTTAAAATGCGGGGTGAAGTTAGGCCCTATTACGCTCGCATACGAGACTTATGGAAAGCTCAACGAAGATAAGTCTAATGCCATTCTTATATTTCATGCTTTAACAGGTGATGCTCATGCCGCAGGTTGGCATAAGGATGCCAAAAATCCTGGCTGGTGGGATCCCATGATAGGCCCAGGTAAAGCTTTTGATTCGGATAAATACTTTATTATTTGTGCCAATGTTATCGGCGGTTGTAAAGGTTCAACGGGCCCTTCTTCAATCAATCCAGCAACCAGTAAACCTTACGGCTTAAGTTTTCCAGTCATTACAATTGAAGATATGGTCGTCTCCCAGAAACATCTAATCGACCATTTGGGTATTAAAAAGCTTTTGTGTGCCTCTGGCGGGTCTATGGGTGGACTTATGGCCTTGGAATGGTCCATACGTTATCCAGACACGTTGCAGTCCGCTATATTGATTGCAACCAACTACAAGCATACTGCTCAACAGATCGCTTTGCATGAAGTGGCTCGTCAAGCCATTATGTCTGATCCTAATTGGAATAAAGGGGATTATTACGGCAAGGAATTGCCTGCCCAAGGAATGGCCGTATCAAGGATGATTGGACATATCACCTACATGAGCGAACGTTCAATGGAAGATAAGTTCGGCCGTAAATTACAAGATAAAGATAAAGTTGGCTATGACTTTTCACAAGATTTTGAGGTAGAAAGTTATTTAAGGTATCGAGGGGCAAGCTTTGTCCAGCGTTTCGATGCGAACAGTTATTTGTATTTATCAAAAGCTTTGGATTATTTTGACCTCTCCGAAAAACAAGAGCTTCTTAAAGTTTTTAAGGTTGTTAAGTCTAAATTCTTAGTTATAACTTTTAGCTCTGATTGGCTTTATCCTTCCTATCAAAGTAAAGATCTGGTAAAAGCGATGAAGGGTAATGATCTAGATGTGTCTTTTATTGAAATCACGACAAGTTATGGACATGATTCATTTTTAGTCGAAATCGATGGGCAATCAAAATTGGTTAGCCATTTCTTAAGTAATGTTTCAAAGGAAGTAGTTGAAAATGGATAATATTCGGATAGATCACAAATATATTTTACAGATGATTAAACCCAATAGCCATGTCTTGGATTTAGGCTGTGGGGATGGAGTTTTGCTTTCCTATTTGATTAAGCAGAAGAATTGTCGTGCAACCGGTATTGAGATCGATGAAAAGGCTATTTATAATTGCGTTGAACGGGGGGTAACTGTTTCTCATGTCGATATTGATTCTGGCCTGCAGGATTATTCTGATAATCGTTTTGACTATGTGATTCTTAACGAAAGCTTACAGGAAATTTTATACCCTGAAAAAGTTATTAATGAAGCTTTAAGGGTGGGGAAAAAGGTTATTGTAGGAATTCCTAACTTTTGTAATATTATTGCCCGTCTTCAAATTTTCTTCTTAGGAAAAGTTCCTGTGACTAAGGGCTTGCCGTATACTTGGTATAACACTCCTAATTTAAGATTTCTAAGTATTAAAGATTTTCGAGAGTTCTGCAATCAACGCAATATCACCATCGAGAGCGAGCGCGCCATTGGTGCGACCAACGAAGTGTTCTTTTGGCGCAACCTTTTTGCCAACGTTGCCATCTTTTTAATCCGCAAGACTTAATATTACGATTTGATTTTCGAATGAGTCCCATCACAGTAAGGTTTCTTGTTGCTGGCCATGCAGCTGCACCAGGCAACCTTTTTATCTTCAGTTATTTGAGTCAGTAATGGTCTTATGGTGGTTTCACCATGGCTACCATCGCAAAAGGGAGCCTTTTTTGATAGGCCACAAGCACACCAAGCGTACGAGGCTGCTTTAGTATCTAAAATGTATGGTCCGTTTTGAGACATATAATCCTCCTGTTTTTCATAATTATAACATAATTATGAATTTAAAGGATAGCCATAATAAAGAGTGTAAGTAACATAAGTATTTTCTGATTGCATTTGTTCTATGAAACTTTAGAATAGGGCCATGAAGAAATATGATTTTGTAATTATTGGTTCAGGAATTATCGGTTTGACAATGGCTCATGCCATAAAATCCCGCAGCAGCAGCGCTTCGATATTAATCGTAGATAAAGAGCCGCAGGAAGCTCAGCATGCCTCAGGACGTAATAGTGGTGTTTTACATGCAGGGTTTTATTATTCGGCAGACAGTTTAAAAGCTAAATTTACCGTTGAAGGTAATCGCGCTATGAAAGCATATGTTCGTGCGCGAGGACTTAAGATGAATGAATGTGGTAAGTTGGTTGTAGCTCAAAATGAACATGAGCTGGACCAATTGCAGGAACTTTTCCGTAGAGGTAAGAGGAACGGTTCAAATGTCAGTTTGATTGATGAAGCCCACGCCCGCGAGTTAGAGCCTAATGTCAAAACGTTTAAACAAGCCCTATATTCACCAGATACAGCGAGTGTTGATCCTAAAGAAGTCTGTCAGGCGATCAAAGAAGATTTAATTAAACAGGGTGTTCTTTTTGCTTATGATACGAAATATCTAGGGCATAAGAATTCTGTGATTATAACTTCTCGTGGTGAGATGGAAGCTGGAAAGTTCATCAATTGCGCAGGTCTTTATGCCGATAACATTGCCCATGATTATAATTTTGGGCTTAAATATACGATGATTCCTTTTAAAGGGTTATATTTAAAATACACCAAGAATAAAACAGACGTTAAGATGAATATTTATCCGGTGCCAAATTTAAAGAACCCTTTTCTTGGAGTGCATTATACTAAGACAGTAGGGGGAGATATTAAAATTGGTCCGACTGCAATTCCTGCTTTTTGGCGAGAACATTATGATTCCTCAAGCGCTTTGAATGTTCCTGAGCTTGCAGAAGTGTTATTTTTTGAATCCAAGTTATTTCTTAAAGACTCTTTTGGTTTTCGACAGCTGGCTTTTGAAGAAATGCGTAAATACAATAAAGATTATTTTGTTTCCTTAGCAACTGCCATGGTGCAGAGTATTGACCCCAACGGATTTACTGAATGGACTAAACCTGGAATTCGTGCTCAATTATTAGATAAGGAAAAATTATCCTTAGTACAAGATTTTGCTGTTGAGGGGGATAATAGAAGTGTCCATGTATTAAATGCCGTTTCACCCGCTTTTACTTGTGCTTTTGTTTTTTCTCAGTATGTAACAGAACACTACATTTATATCTAATATATGATTTCTTTAATTTGTTTTATTGTTTTGATTATCGTGTTTTCGTTCCTATGCTCTATG
Source organism: Candidatus Omnitrophota bacterium (assembly GCA_037142055.1). GTDB lineage: Bacteria > Omnitrophota > Gorgyraeia > Zapsychrales > Fredricksoniimonadaceae > JACQCF01. The sequence continues at coordinate 3,647 of JBAXBI010000091.1, forward strand.
ACAGAAGCTGCCATTCTAAGTGTGCCGCTTTTACGAGTACGGATTCTCTTGGAGCAAAAACGTCCCGGGGCCTTAGATCTTCTTTATGTTAAAGATAATATTGCCTTAGCGGTAGCTGCTCTTGTTATAGTCAATAATAGTGTCAATATTCTTGGTTCAATGTTTATTGGTCAGCAAGTATATTTACGTTACGGTAGCCATTGGTTGGGTTTAGTCTCTGGCGTTTTGACATTTTTGATAGTCGTTCTAGGAGAGGTTATTCCTAAGGCGATCGGTGAGCGATTTAAAATTCCTGTCGCCTTAACGATTGCTAAGGTTGTTAGGGTTCTGACAGAAGCGCTGCAGCCGTTTGTTACAGGAGCGACTTCTCTTTTGAAGCTGTGGGGTCCAGATTCTAGGGTTTCAAGAGTGACTGAAGAGGAAATTAAAATGATGCTTCAGATAGGTCGGGATGCGGGCACCGTTGAGACGGATGAAGCAGAGCTATGTAATAAAGTTTTTCGTCTTAAAGATCTTAAAGCGGGACAGATTATGAAGCCATTAAGAGAAGCGTATATGCTTCCCTTAGCTAAAACTTTAGCTGATGTTAAAGATAAGATTATTTCAGCTCCATATAATCGTATCTTAGTGTATGATCAAACATCAACTCAAATTGTAGGCATTGTGCAGCAACGTGTTTTATTGCGTGAGATAGCTAAAGATAATGTGGATTCAAAAATAAGTAAATGGATGTTAAAACCTATTTTTGTAAATCATATTATGAAGTTAGATGCTCTAATGGAGAAATTTCAGACATTTCATCAGCATTTGTTTATTGTTAGAGATAGTGCTGGGAAAAACGTTGGTTTAGTAACTATGGAAGATGTGTTGGAAGAGCTTTTTGGTGAAATCTATGATGAAAAAGATGTTCGTTCAAAAGAGTTGTCTAAAGGTAAAACTCCCGTAGTTTAAAGATTGTTGAAGGAGGATAGTATGTTAAGGTTTCTAGTTATTTCGTTTTGCGTTTTAATCTTTTCTTCTTGTTCTCATGCTCCGATTAAGAAGGTTGTTAATGATCCTTTGCCGTTTGTGACAGGGACGGTTTTGAATTCAGCCGTGCTTACTGGAGGTGGTGATTTAACTCTCTCTACATTTAAAGCGGGTCCTTTAGCCGAAGAGAATGATGAGCTGGATAATTTCTCTGTGATGATTTTAAAAGGTGTTAAAGATTCTTTAGAAGGGCAAAAGACACTGCTGCATGTCGTAAGTGGAAATGATGTTCACCCTAAGATGGTGCTTGAAGGTTATGTTCAAGAGTATTCTAAAACCGGTCGGTTAGCCCGTATGACCATGCATCCTAATAGAAATTTGCTGGTTTTGACAGGAGAGCTTTGGCTTGTTTCTAACGGAGAGCGTATCTTAAATTTTACAACACAAAAGAAATTTGATCCCAAAAAAGAAAAACCTACAGATGTCGCTTATGCCTTAGGTAAGGATATTGGTGATTTTGTTGCAACACATTCTAGATAAAGGACAGTTATGATCGTTGTTACAGGTGCAGCTGGATTTATTGGTAGTTGTTTAGTGGCGAAACTTAATGAATTAGGGTTTTCGGATTTGATAGTTGTAGATCATTACGATAACGACAGTGACCCGAAGAAAAATAATTTAATAGGTAAGAAGTATGTGCGATTTTTTGATAAAGCTGAGTATTTAAAGCTTCTTCGTCGTGATGCTTTTGATTTTGATGTTTCATGTATTTTTCATATGGGGGCATGTTCCTCAACGACTTTGCAGGATGCTGAGTATTTTGAAAAGAATAATTTTGAATATTCATGTGAAGTTGCCAAATGGGCGCTTAAGTATAATGCGCGTTTGATTTACGCTAGTTCAGCGGCAACTTACGGCGATGGTGAGCAAGGTTATAGTGATGATGAAGCTTTAATAGATCAACTCGTGCCTCTTAACCTATATGGTCTCTCTAAACAAAAAT
>JBAXBI010000092.1:0-5599 GCA_037142055.1 Candidatus Omnitrophota bacterium
TGCCGGCTGTTCTGATTTGTGGAATTATCGTTCTGTTTACAGCCCTTGGATTGGTATTGACCCTGTGGTTAATTATGCGGTAGAAAACAATGTTGTCCCTAAGGGGGATTCACGTCTTCAGCTGGTGTTGAAACATCAGTTTAAAACAGTTTTTTCCTATCTGTTAGGAGATAAGAAATACGCGGAAGTCTTTCAACGCTGGATACAAGGAGTTCCTGATGAAAAAGAAAATAAAAAATAAGTCTGTTAATAAGAAAGTTGCCAGTAATAAAGTTTCGCTATCTAAATCTCTCGGGGAGTTGATGAAAGATGAGGATGGTTTTGTCAGCAAAGAGACCATTTTAAAGGTTGGATTATCAACTGTTGCCGCATTGGGAATAGCAGGTGCTTTGACAGATATATCTTCTGGTGATTCTGTAGCCCATACTAATTCGGTTGCGCCTCATAATCCACCGGATAATTGTGCAGTTCACACCAATGTAACAACGCATTCTTCATATTAATTTTATGTATACAGAAGGGAAATTATGAGCCTTCGAATTTGTGGGGTAGTTATTAGAATTGTTGCTTTAATGGTTTTTGTTATAGCCAGTGTCAACATGGCAATCGCTCAGCAAGAAGGTAACACTCAAGAGCATCAGATAATGACTTCTGCGTCTGGATCAAATGGGATTTTAACGGATTCAAGAAATACCTTTATCGATCAGTTGCATCTTAGAATGTATGAAGCTGCGATAGGCGATTTGTCATTGTGTGCAGATGATCAATATTGTTTAGGACATGCGAAGGAGATAAGATACTGGCGTTGTGTTAATAACGTATGTAATGGTGTAGATAAAACTAAAAATCTGAAGGATTGTTTCGATAAGATTTTAGATAAATATTCTAAAGAAGATCAAGATCAGATGTCTTCATCGATGTGTGCCTTAATAGAATCTCCAAGCGCCTTAACAAGGCAAGCATTTTTGAATCATGTTTCGAAAATAACGGCAATAACGGAAAATGATGTGGTTAGGCTTGAAGCGGTTCTTTTGGCTTTAAAAGGATCTGCGGAGTTATGCGAGCGCTTTATAAAGAATTATGTAGGCGAATATGGTCCTCAATGGGGGTATCAATGGTATAGGGCGATGTCTGGGTGTCGAATTCTTGCGCATGAAAGAACCCGTGAGCAGGAAGAAAAAGATTTTCTTACATGGTTTGGTGTAGTACAGGGGATGAGTAATTGCTCAGATATTATTAATAGTGAGATGCGCAAGGCATGTAAAGCTCCAGGGGCAACATCTCCCATCCGACCCCCTGGATATAATGATTATTAGAGGTTGTCTTAAAACAGGTGTTTATTATTCTCACTATGAGTGTTTTGGTCATACCTCTCGAGTAATTGCTGTTAGTGAGGTTTTTAAGAAAAGGTTCCCAAAAGGGAGCCTTTTTTTTATTCAGGCAGGGGTGCAACAGCCTAAGGCAAAAATAGACCCGTTGGGAAGAGTGTATTCATTGCCAGGAGCATTCATGAATCGCCGTAATTTTAGGCAACCGATCCGTGAGGCTGGGGTTGATGCAGAGAAACGAGCCCAAGCATGTGTAGAGATTGTTACTAAAGAAAAGCCTGAACTTTTTATAACAGAATTCTTTCCTTTGGGTCGTGAGGAATTTCGCCATGAATTAATTCCTTCCTTGGTTAAATTATCCCACCAGGGGACTGCTTTATGGGCGGTTGCAGGGTATCCATTGTTAACAGGAGTAAATTATGAATGGCGTCAGAAAATTTTAAAATTATATCAAAAGATTATTATTTTCTCTCCTTCGTTAGAGAAAGATCTTATTGCCAAATCTTTTTCTAGAGCGCAGGATAAGCAAAAATATTTAGATTTCTTTGAAAGAAATTCTAAGAAAGTTATATTTGCAGGGTATCATTTACCTCAACAACCAGTGGTAGATGATGATGAAGACTACAATTTTCCAAGAGGGAATATTCCTAAAAATGTATGTCGGGTGGCAGTGCTTCGAGGTGGTGGGGCGTATTATCCTAAAGTGATCGCAGAGGCTATTCGTGCTAGTGATTCTTTAGGAAAAGAATATTTTCTGACAGTCGTTGCAGGGCCATCAACAATGCCCCAGGAATGGGATTTATTTACCAAACTTGTAGGTAATAAGAAGATCAATAATCTGGCGTTGTACAGGTCGGTGGGCAATTATGAAGGATTGATCAAGGAAAGCGACCTTTGTGTTTCTGTAGCAGGGTATCACACCTCTGTGATGTTACTTAAACATAGGAAGAAAGCTGTGGTTATTCCTTTTGAAGGTTACGGATCAATGTCGTTTTACGAGCAACCGGCACGAGCTGTTATGTTAAAAGAAATGATTGGAGCAGAAGTTTTATCCATTCAAGATTTAACCGCTAAATCTCTATCCTCTGCGATTAAAAATATTGCAGCCTGCCCACAAGTTAGTACACAAGTTCCTCAAGAGTGGTTTATGGGTGGGAATGTCCTAGATAAGTCTTTGATAGGGCTTTTTGGGCGATAACCGGATCGAATAATGGGTCTGGGGCAAAGACTGTTTGGAAGGCGTGAAGGGCCATAGAACGGCATCCTCCACGGCAGGTGTCCAGTAAAGGGCATTTTTGACATAAGGCATGTAAATAATCAGAGCGGTTAAGAGCGCGTAAAAAAGGATGTTTCCATGCTGTTTGGATGGTCTCACCTAAATTATTTTCAAGAAAATAACTTGGTTTAAAGTAACCTTGAGCGCTGCGTACGATGCGTTCATATCCGTTGTCAAGTCTGGCTCCTAAGAATGCTTCTTTACCAACATGTAAGTCTCCTGTAATGCACATGGGGATCGGGTTAGCGATAAAGACATTGATATTCTTTTGGCGAGCCTTCATGATCTTAAGGGTAAGAGCGCGGTAGAATGGAAGGTTCATCTTTTTTATATCTTTATTTAAAGCGCGGATGGGTCTCAATAAAATCCATGCCGTTGGGTTAATTTTATTAATCAATGGCAGAAATTTTACAAAAGATTGTGGTATAGCAGGTGTAATGACAGTTGCGATCCATAAGGTTTGTAAATAAGCTTTTAATAGAAAGATATTCTTGATTTTATCAAGAAATAAAGATTTTGAATGTGTATAAGACGTGTGTGATTTCTCGTTGTATCCTTGCAAAGATATAAGAATCGCGTCAACGTTGGTGATGATGGTTTTCATCAGCTCTGGAGTGATGTTTTCAGCTGCAGTGTTAAGAATTACTGTTAATTTCTTTGATTTTGCATAATTTAGGATCGTTTGGATGTCTGGATGAAGAAGGGGTTCTCCGCCTGTAATGCGAATGACTTTAATTCCAAGGTAGGCGGCTTCATCAAGTGTTTCTTTGATGTCTTTTAAGGGAACGTCAGCTGTTCTTTGATGGGTGCAGTAAGGACAAAGTAGTTGGCATCTGCCAGTGATTTCAAGAATGACTTCTAACGGGATACTAGAATGTTCCATGAGGACACCATATGCGTTAATTTTGATAAGAAAGGAGTGTAACTAATGATACATCCTATAAAAAGTAAAGGTGCAAAAGGAACCCGCTCATGGTAGTCTTTGAAATGATAAAATGTTGTGTGAATAAAAGTCGATAGGGTGGTAGTTAGCAGGAGCATAATGATATACTTTAATAGAGCTAAATAAGATAAAGAGTTTGGACATAACCAAAAACGTAACGATAGACCTAAGATTATAAAAATGAGTATCTTAAGGTAATTTTTCTTGAAAATTTCAAAAATATAATGGTTTTTTACTATTTTTTCATCCGTATATCCCCAATTAAAAAATAGGTATGTAATTGTTAGAATAATAATAGGGTTTGTGATTTTTAATAAAGAGTAAAGGGGCGTCAATATCCAGGAAAAAGAAATGGTTGTAATAATAGCTTTGGAAAGGCCTTGTCGTTTTGTTGGTGAAAACAGGTCGCTTTTAATTATTTTATGATTCTTTATGATGTCTTTTATAAAGAATGGCATAAGAATGATCATTCCTATTATGAAAGAACAGGAAAATAAGCTGATGACATTAGAGAAAAGGAAATTATTGTGTGCTGTGGGGGGCATAAGGAATGAATAAAGAGAGAATAATTTAGCATCTCCTCCTCTCCATAAATTAAATCTGTGTAGGAGAAAACCAATTAAGAAAGCAAAAAGTCCGTTTATAATATGGGAAAGAAAGTCTTCATGTTTGAATAATGTGATATAGAAGGTTGCAATAATGCCTAAAATGGCACCGATGGCTAGGTGTTGGTTGTATATTTTCTTGCCTTTCAGATCGGTGAATGTGGTAAATACGCCAAGGACAAGTATAATGGACAAAAGAATCATAAGTGTCATTAGTCTAATTTAAAAGGGTATATTTGTGAATAAAGTTCTTTCAATAGTTCCTTGAAAAGATATTCTATTCACAAGGTGAGTTTTTATTGCTTTTTATATTTAATGCTAATAAGGTGCAAAGATTTCTTAAAATCAGGCAAGTTTTCGAACATAAATAACTAGAAAGACTGGGAAAGATATGTCCCAAGAAATATTCGACAAGAGAAACTTCTTATTTTTTATTAATGAAGTTCATCCCCTTAACAACGTTAATTCTTTGAGTGGTGCTTTAGCCAGTCCATCATCGTGGGAGGATGTGGCAAAAAGGGTAAATACGGCACGTCAGAAAGACGTTTTTGTTCGTTCGATTCATAGGGTTCAGTTGTATGTTCATGTGCCTTTTTGCAGTCGTTTATGCACATTTTGTTATTGTCACCCAGTGTTATTGCAAAAACGTTCGGTTGTAGATGGATATATTAAAGCTCTTACGCGCCAGATGATGGTTTTCTCATCGGTATATAAGGGTATGGATGCGGCTTCGATTTGTTTTGGTGGAGGGACACCTTCGATCCTTAATGAACAACAGTTAACAGATATTCTTGATGGGGCAGATAAGGCTTTCCCTATCCAAAATCGTAAGATTCTATTCGAAGCTAATCCATCTTCTTGGACAACATCAAAACTGGCATTATTATCAAGTCGGGGATTGTACCGATTGAGTTTTGGCGTTCAGTCTTTGGATGAAAATGTTTTAAAGCTGGTGTCTCGTTCTCAAACAAGGCAAAAAGTATTATGGTGTTTACGTTCAGCCCGAAAAGCAGGTATCCCTCAAGTGAATGTTGATTTTATAGCGGGGCTTCCAGGACAGACAGTTAAGGGGATTATTAAAGATTTAAATGTTGTTATTGAAGAAGGGGTAAATATTGTAAGTATTGAATCATTCAATACCCTATCACTGGCAAAATTATGTGGACCGGGAGAAACAGTTTTTACATTTTTCAAAAGACGAGATGCTTTGATTAAAGCGGCGGAAAAGACTTTATTAGAGGCAGGGTTTCACCGTCAGGGACTTCTTGGGATTTATACGCGCAGTGGGGTGACAGATGAGAATCATCATGAAGAAGCATATTCACGTCTTGAAGAAGCAGTCGCAGGTTTTGGTCCTTTTGCTAGAGGTCAATTCCCTGGGGCGGTTTATTATCGCGCAGGTGCGTTAAGTTCTACAGGAGATGTTGAGGCGGTTGATGCGTATGCA
>JBAXBI010000093.1:0-5568 GCA_037142055.1 Candidatus Omnitrophota bacterium
CAAGATAAGTACCTATACCACCTTGGGCTGTAATTTTAACTTCATGAGGAAGGGTTTGGATTAACTTATTTTTAATTTGTAAGGCTTCATTATAAATTTTATGTAAATCTTCAACGAGTTGATGGCGTTTGTTACGAAATTCTTCCAGAATGGGGCCCATTAACAAGCCGTCTGTAGCAAAGAGATGGCCACCACAGTTAAGACCAGATTCAATCCGATATTCAGAAACCCAAAGGCCTTTTTTAGCAAGGAATTTACCTTGAATGATGGTAGAACGAAAATCACTAACTTTCAGAATGATTTTCTTCTTAATTTCGCCAGTTGCATCGGCATAAAAATCTTTAAATTGTTCTATATATCCATATAAGCGACGATTAAAACCTGCTGAAAAAACAATAGCTGATTTTAATTTGCTTTGAGCATAGCCACGAAGTGCAGAAAGGGCATCAGAAAACTCAGGAGGTAGGAGGTTGTCTTTATCATCATAATTATCATGGTCAAGTTTTGTCATGATATTAACGTTGATATCTCCAGGTTTCATTGATTCTCGTAAGCTTTTTTGGAGGCCTTTCTGGAGTTGTGTATCTTTACAGCAAATCATTTGTTGATAGGCTGCTTTTAAAACAGAATCATTGGGTAGCATCTGAAAATATTTAGTTATTTCTGATCCTGGTGAAAATTCAGAGTTTTTAACGATTTCGAACTCTTTTTCTACAATAAAATGTACTAAGTCCAAATACGTTGTAATACGACGCGCTCTAAAATCCTCATCATGCTTAGTGATAGGGGTATAAGGTTGGTGGTATTTTTCACAGTAAAATTTACGCATTTGCTCAATAAGAGCATCATCAACAAGCGAAATAACGGAATGGATACCATATTTAGCCACTTTTACGGGAGAGTCAATAGAAAACCCCGTTCCCATAACTGGAATATGGAATGTGTGAATAGAAGGACTTTTAAACATGCGTATAGTATAGATAATATGGCTTGAAAAGCAAGAAATATAATCTTGAAAAACCCTAGAACTTGGTTATACTGTACAGGTTCTTATATAAATAATTCACGATTTAAGGGGTTTGTTTATGAACAATGATTTTAATTCTTTATGGCAATCTTTAGCCTTATTGTTACGATCTTATCCTTGGCATGGTATTCCCATTGGTGAAGATGCGCCTCAAGCTGTTAATACATATATCGAGACAGTCCCTTCTGATACTGTAAAATATGAAATTGATAAGAAAAGTGGGTTTCTAAAGGTTGATAGACCCCAGAAATATTCTAGTATATGTCCAACCTTATATGGTTTTATTCCACAAACCTATTGCTCAAAGCATATTGCTGAATTTTGTCGTGAACGTACCGGCCGTGACCACGTGGTTGGAGATGATGACCCTTTGGATATCTGTGTTTTAACAGAAAAAGTTATCAGTCATGGAGATATTATTGTTAGGGCTATTCCTATTGGTGGCCTTAGGATGATTGATGGAGGGCAGGCTGATGATAAAATTATAGCAGTTATGCAAGGTGATTGTTTGTATAGCCAATGGAATAACATTGAAGATTGTCCTCGTGCGTTTACAGACAGACTTAAACATTACTTTTTGACCTATAAAGATCTCCCTGGATCCGATGATCGTGCCTGTGAGATTACTCATGTTTATGGTCGGGAAGAAGCGATGGAAATCATTCGTCGCGCTCGCGCAGATTATAGCGAACGTTATGGCCAGTTAGAAGCGATGATGGCTACTCTTCAAGACGAAGAATAAATCTTTATCTTAATTTATATGAAACCTAAGAATATCTACGGTTGGGGTGGTTTTGAGTTATCTTCCGGAGACATATCTGTAGGAATAACTCCATCAATTGGCGGCCGTATTATGTCTTTGCTGTTTCAAGGGCAAGAGCTTTTATTTGTAGATGAACGACATAAAGCTGAAACATTTGATCCTAACCTTTGGAATGATTTGGCAATAGCTAAGAAATTTCTAGGATTTCGTGTTTGGGGAGGAGATAAAACTTGGGTGGCTCCACAAGATTCCTGGTTTTTAGGTATACCACCTTTAGATTTGGATGCTGCGCCTTATACTCTTTCCTTTCAGAATCATGAAGTAATGATGAAAAGCCCTATTTGTCGTGAGACGGGGCTACAGATTTATAGAAGAATATGTATAACTGATAACCAAGTGGTTTTAACTGAAGAACTTTACAATCGGACATCAAATCCGTTACAAAAAGGATTGTGGAACGTAACACAAGTTAAAAAACCTTGTTGCTTTGAAATTCCCGCCAATATTGGAACATTTCGTTCTTATCATATTGACGATTCAAGCTTACCGGCATTTGAAGGGGATTTATCACCTAAAGAGGGAGTCATAAGGGTTGATTGTCATGGAAATAAACTTTTTAAAATTGGAGGGATGCCTTCCTTAGGTGAAGTCTCAGTTCGTGTTCCATCAAAAGGAAAAGAAGTTATTTGGAAGAAGATTTTTAATTGTGATCTGAAAGCTTCGTATGCTCATCGGTCTATTGTTGAGGTTTTTAATTCACCTCAGTTGCCATACGCAGAAATAGAATTGCACACTCCCTTTAGAATGTTAGAGCCAGATGAATGTGTACGTTTAAAGCAAACCTGGCAAATATCAGCTTGCCCATCCAATTTATAAGCATTACAATAAACAATTATGCGTAACAGAATTATATTCTTCCTCATTGGTGTTTTTATTTTATCGAGCGGTAGTGCTTATTCTGCTGAGAACGAATTTAAAAGGAATAATCCAGATGGGAATAAATATGAGTTTGCCCGCAGTTATATTTCCGCTTTAAGTTATTTTGATGTAATCAACCAACGTTGGAGTAAAAGCACCCTTAAGAAGAAATTTGTCGGGCATGATCTAAATGTTATCCGTGGCAGTATGCACTATTTGGTTTTAGATAACTCTGATCTTAGAGTGGCTAAGAATTATATGGTTAAATATTTAAAATTGCCTAATTCTCTTATGCGTAAGGTGGCTGATATGTTGATTTATTCTTGTGATCAGGATATCGTTTTAAATAATCAAGAGAAGAATCTCTGGCAGGATTGGTTAAATAAAAAAGCTCTTGGGATTCCAAAGCCACAAGAAGAGAAGAATTTTATAAAGGCTCAAGAAGCTGTAGAATTAAAACGTAAAGAGTCGGATAAAGCGATCATTAAAGCATCTATTTTATTAACAAAAGTTCTTTTAAGTCAAGATAACCCTAATGACAAGGGGCGAATGCTTGCGATTACTGATAAGCAACGAAGCAAACTATTAGATTTCTTAGATGAATATGGCAAAGAAGTATTAGATTGGGGGCTTAAACCTGGTCAAAGCACCTTGGACGCCTCCATAGCAGTTATTCGTGAAGTATTAGAAGATCCTGTTTATATTGTTCATAAGTAGCTCTCATGTCAGAATTTTTTCAATTTCCTGAAGTTGTTGTGGTCGAGGCTTCTGCTGGCAGTGGCAAAACATACACGCTTGCCAAGAGATATGTGCAGTTAGCTTTGTATTTAGCTAAGCAAAAAAATATTCCAATCCAATCCATTCTTGCGATTACATTTACCAATAAAGCTACTTGGGAAATGAAATCCCGTATTTTAGATTTTCTTAAACGGATTTCTTTAAAAATATTAGACTCCTCAGAAATTGAGGATATCCTTCTTCCTTTGGATTTAGATGAACAAAATGCTTCAAGTCTTGGTTTTGCCCTTATGGAAGAGGTGATTCACCAGTACCATTATTTTCAAGTCCAAACCATTGATAGTTTTATCAATACGCTTTTATCAGGATGTTCTTTTAAGATTGGACTTTCCTCTCGATTTAAGATTCAACGTAATTCTCGTGATTACTTGCAATTAGCCCTTGATGAATTGCTTCAGGTAGCAAAGACGGATAAGAAAACGTATCAACTATTTGAATCATTTGTTCGTCAGTATTTATTCTTAGAAAATCGATGGGGTTGGTTTCCAAAAGAGGACTTGCTTAATGTTATGGCCGCATTATTCCGTCCTTACAATACTTATCAAAAATCTTTGATTAAATTCCCTTGTAAGGAAGATTTGTTTGTGAAGAAAAGGCAGATCTACTCACTTATTCAAGGGCTTCAACCTTTGTGTCCTCAAGAGACTAATAAGCATTTTATAAATCATCTAACAAGTTTTCTTCAAGCGGGGGAGAGAATCTTTGATGTAGATGAATTAAAGCATTATTGGGCAAAGGAAGAATTTCCAATCAATAAGGGTGGTGTTGTAACGGATCAAGTAGAGCAATTATGGGAAAGTCTCCATAAAGAAATTCACGATCTGTGTTGGTTAGAAAGTCACAGTATGTTTAATTCCTATATTGGGTTGTTTGAGGTGTTACTGTCGCATTTTTATCAATTATCCAAAAGAGATGACATATTATTCCTTGAGGAACTTAACCGGAAAGCAGCGGCACTCTTTGATGATGAGTTAGTTACTGTAGAAGAATTATATTTTCGTTTAGCTGCACGTTTTAAACATTATCTCGTTGATGAGTTCCAGGACACATCTTTGGCCCAATGGCGTAATTTGTCCCCAATGGTTCATGAGGCTTTAGCTTCAGATGGTTCTTTGTTTTATGTAGGCGATAAAAAGCAGGCGATTTATGCATTTCGCGGTGGAGAAAGTAGGCTTTTTGATGCGTTACAAAGCCAGCTTTCAACTTATGTTAAAACACAGAATCTAGATAAGAATTATCGTAGCTTTTCTAATATCATTAAGTTCAATAATGAGATTTTTGATCCAAATAATCTGCGAGCTTTTCTTGAACGTAAATATGAAGATGACCGCGAACATAAACGGGAAGGGATTTATTTTAATGAAGAAGATTTTGCTCAATTTGTAAATACTTTTGGTCATGCAACGCAATCCTCAGGCAAAGATCTCTTTGGTGGTGTGGTGAGAGTAGAACATTTATCAGGGAGGACAAAGGGGGAGTATACCCTAGATGCTAAAGAAAGATTGATTGTTTTAATAAACCAAGTTCGGCAACGTTTTGACCTTCAAGATATTGCTGTTTTAACTCGCGGAAATCAAGAAGTAGAAGAAATTACCCAATGGCTTCTTATGGAGGGTATTCCTGCCCAATCAGAGAGAAATAGCGATATCAAAAACAATCCGTTAATTGCAGAAGTAATAGAACTTTTAAGGTTCCTACAGTCTCCGATAGATAACAAAGCCTTTGCTAAGTTTTGTTTAGGGGAGCTATTACCTAAAGCTAGTGGAATATCAGAAGATTCTTTGCAGCTTTTTCTTTTTGAATGTGCCCGTTTAAAGTCAAAGCATAAAGATTTTTATTTTTATAGGGAATTTCGTCAGAGGTTTCCAGAGGTTTGGGAGAAGCTATTTGAGCCATTCTTTCGTCAGGTAGGGATTTATCCTTTGTATGAGTTAGCTGCTGGAATTCTAGCGCGATTTAATTGTGAATGTCTTTTCCCGCAATACCAAGGGTTTCTCATGCACCTTTTACAATTGATTAAGACAAAGGAAGAGGAAAGTTGTGATTTGGCTGTTTTCTTAGA
>JBAXBI010000094.1:0-5560 GCA_037142055.1 Candidatus Omnitrophota bacterium
GTAATAGCTAGAGTGGTCGAACCGACGACATCTTTAATGCGACGATTAACCTTAAGCATAAAACTTATTCCCCGCCGGTTTTTCTCTGGAATAATTTCTTAGTACCGGTTGGTTTAGCAGCCGTTTTAGTTTCTGTCTTTAAATCAGCTTTAGAATGCTCCGATTTAACTGTGGACTTACCTTCCTCAGCTACCGGTTTAACCTGCGCATCTTCAACCTTTGGGGTAGATTCTTCATTCTTTTTTCTTAATTTCTGTCCGCTAATAATTACCCGATCTTTTTCAGTTAACTCTAAAAAGACCATCTCAGCATTGTCCCCAATACGTTTATTAAAAGGGATAATACGAGTGTAGCCACCTAAACGGTTTTTAAAACGTGGCGCGGTTTCTTTAAAAAGAGATGAGACTAAAGTATGATCACAGAGAATCGCGAACGCACGACGACGAGCAGCCAACGTATCTTTCTTACCTAAGGTAATTAGTTTCTCAACTAATCTCCTAGCTTCCTTGGCTTTAGCGCGGGTCGTACAAATGCGCTGATCAATCAAAGTTGCCTTGGCTAAATCGCGCAAGGTGGCTTTGCGTAAACTACGGTTTCGGCTTAAACGATTTCCTGCAATTTTGTGTCTCATATTAGGCGCTCTTTGCTTTCAATTTTTTAGAATCGACCTTCATCCCTAATGACAGCCCCATGGCTTTTAGGATATCTTGGATTTCTGTTAATGATTTCTTACCGAAATTACGGAATTCCAAGAGTTCAATTTCTGGACGTCTGACCAAATCACCAATAGTCTTGATATTAGCATCCTTTAGACAATTAGAAGAACGTACCGATAATTCTAGTTCAGAAATCGGCAAGCGAAGTTTCGAATATAACGTTTCTTCTTCAGCAGAAATTTCTTCTTCCTCTACATCTTCTTCTGGTAGTTGGCCGTAAGCAACAAAAACATCCAAATGGCGTTGTAAAATATTGGCCCCATATAAAAGAGCTTCTTTGGGATTAATTGCACCATTTGTATATATTTCAACGATCAAACGATCATAATCTGTTCGCTGACCAACACGAGTATTCTCAACGGCGAAATTTATTTTAATAATAGGAGTAAAAATAGCATCCACTGCGATAGTTCCAACAGCAGCACCATCTTTTTTGTTCTGATCTGCTGGCACATAACCACGACCACGAGAAACCTCTAATTCCATGTTAAATGGAATATCTTGAGTTAAGGTTGCGATATGATGTTCAGGATTTAAGACTTCAATAACTTCATCAAAAATTACATCCTTGGCTTTGATCTCACCTTTTTTATTAGCTTTGATATAAACACTCTTTGGAGCCTTAGAATGTGAACGTACAATAAGGCCTTTAATATTCAAAACAATTTCAGTGACAGCCTCTAAAACGCCTGGCAAAGTAGAAAATTCATGCGAAACACCTTCAATACGAATAGAAGTAACCGCAGAACCCTCAATAGAGGACAAAAGAATACGACGCAAGGAATTACCTAAAGTCACACCATAACCACGTTCAAAAGGCTCAGCAACGAATTTACCATACGTACCTGTATAGCTTGACTCATCGCAATCTAAACGTTTAGGCATTTGAAAATCACGCCATTTAACACCCATGTTATTACCCTCCGTTTATGTTTAGAAAATCTAAAAATTATCTTGAATACAATTCAACGATTAATTGCTCATTGACTGTATAAGTAACATCCTCACGCAATGGTATTCGTATAACTTTTGCTTTACAATTAGCTGCATCTACTTCAAGCCAAGAAGGGACCTTACGTTCCTTGGTGACTTCGATATTAGCTTTAATTGCATTTAAGGTTTTTGCATCAGTCTTAATTTCAATAATATCATTAGCTTTAACTAAAAAAGAACCAATATTTACTCGACGATTGTTGACAGACACATGGTTGTGGCTAACAACTTGACGAGCATCTTTACGTGATTTTGCAAAACCTATATTAAAAACCACTGTATCCAAACGGCGTTCTAGTTGTTGTAACAAAATAGTACCTGTAACACCTTTTGTGGAAGCAGCTTTAATAAAATAATTACGGAATTGTTTTTCCATAACTCCATAAATACGCTTAACTTTTTGCTTCTCACGTAATTGAATACCAAAATTAGAAAGTTTCGTTTTCTTAGCGCCATGTTGCCCTGGGGCATACTCACGACGAGCTACAGCACACTTATGCGTATAGCAACGAGTTCCTTTAAGAAAAAGCTTCTCGCCTTCACGGCGGCACAAACGACAATCTGGACCAAGATCACGTCCCATAATTTATAATTTTTCCTTTCTTCATAAACAGGCCTGTATGTAGGGCCCCTACTTTAAACTCTACGTTTTTTGCGTGAACGGCAACCGTTATGCGGAATAGGCGTAATATCTTTTATAGAAGTTACAGCCAACCCTGCGGCGGAGATTGCGCGAATCGCAGATTCACGGCCCGAACCAGGACCTCTAACTAAAACATCAACACTGACTAAACCCAATTCTTTAGCTCGACGAGCAGCATCGGTTGCGGCTATTTGAGCTGCAAAGGGTGTAGATTTCTTAGAACCACTAAAACCAACTAAACCAGGGCTAGCCCAAACAATCGTATTACCTTGTTTGTCAGCAATAGTTATAATCGTATTATTAAAAGAAGCCAAGATGGTTGCAATCCCTGAGGTAACTCCTTTAAGAGATTTCTTCTTTGATTTAGTGGTTTTTTTATTAACAATTTTTTCTTCTGCTGGTTTTGTTGACATAATTTCAATTATCCTTACTTAGCCTTAGATGCTGGCGCTGCCTCTTTTTTAATAATATGTCCTACAACAGGCTTCTTACCTTTACGTGTTCTAGCATTTGTTTTTGTTCTCTGTCCACGACAAGGAAGCCCCTTACGATGACGTAACCCACGATAGGTACCAATTTCCATATGACGACGAACGTTCTCATTGATTTCCCTACGCAAATCACCTTCTGTTACATAATTCTTTTGAATAATACTTGTAATACGAGAAATTTCTTCTTCAGTTAAATCTTTCGCGCGCTTATCAGCATTGACCTGCGCTTGAGATAAAATAACTTTAGAACGAGTCAGACCAATGCCATAAATATATGGCAAAGCTGCCTCAATACGTTTTTCCTTAGGAAGATCAATACCTAAAATTCTTGGCATAGCTGTTTATCCTTGTCTTTGTTTATGTTTGGGGTTGCTGCAAATGACCCGCACTACCCCGCTACGACGTACGATTTTACAATTACCACAAATTCTTTTAACTGATGATTTTACCTTCATATTTTTTTCCTTGAACTGTTATTTCAATCGAAACGTTATACGTCCACGTGATAAGTCATAAGGAGACAATTCTACTTTGACTTTATCTCCTGGTAGAATTCTAATAAAATTCATTCGAATCTTACCGGAAACATGTGCTAATACTTTATGATTATTATCTAACAAAATCCTAAACATGGCATTCGGCAATGCTTCTTCTACTGTTCCATCTACTTCAATAAGATCTTCTTTGGCCATATTTAACTAGTTAAAATTTCTGCTACATCAGATGTAATTAAAATACAATGTTCAAAGTGAGCTGATGGTTTTGAGTCTTCCGTTACAACTGTCCAACCATCATTTGAAATATTGGTCCTATGAGAACCCATATTAACCATTGGCTCAATAGCCAACACCATACCTTCTTTCAGTACAGGACCTTGATGAGGAGGCCCATAATTTGGAATTTCTGGATCTTCATGTAATTGACGTCCAATTCCATGCCCTACAAAATCACGCACAACTGAGAAACCATGTAACTCCACATAACCTTGTACAGCATGTGAAATATCTGATAAGCGATTTCCCGATTTTGCTTGAAGAATCCCTTTATAAAGAGCAGCCTCAGTGACTTCTAAAAGCTTTTGCATCTGAGGATTAATAGGCCCTACACCAATGGTAGTTGCCGTGTCGGAATAATAATCATCGTGAATAATTCCAACATCAATACTTACAATATCCCCCTTACGAATAATCCTTTGATTGGGAATACCATGAACAACAACTTCATTAACTGAAACACAGACGCTAGCTGGGAAACCTCGATAACCTTTAAAGGCTGGTTTAACCCCACATTTCTGCATCAGAACTTGTGCCTGATCATCAATATCTTTTGTTGTCATCCCTGCTATTATAGAGCTTTGTAACTGCTTTATAATGGAAGCTAAAATCTTACCAGCTTCTCTTAAAATGTCAATTTCCTGAGGATTTTTAATTCTGATTGAATTTGTTTTCATCGAGAATTTTTGTTAAATCCTTACGAATATCACCTGTCTCTTTATTTGCATCAATCCGTCTTAATTTACCCTGAGCATCATAATAATCAATAATAGGCTTGGTACTAGTATTATAAACTTGCATACGTTTGCGAATTGTTTCTTCATTATCATCACTTCTCTGATAAAGTTCACCATTGCAAACATCACAAACATTTTCTATCTTTGGTTTTACATATTTAGTATTAAACAATGCACCACATTTACGACAAATTCTTCGTGTAGTTAATCGATCTAAAACTGTTTCTAAACTTGCATCCA
The DNA here is from genome assembly GCA_037142055.1 of Candidatus Omnitrophota bacterium. GTDB lineage: Bacteria > Omnitrophota > Gorgyraeia > Zapsychrales > Fredricksoniimonadaceae > JACQCF01. Next base: position 4,594 of record JBAXBI010000094.1, read on the forward strand.
TACACAAAACAAAATTCAATGGTTGACCAATTTTATCTAAGAATATATCCAAATCTTTAGCTTGCTGTGTTGTTCGAGGAAATCCATCTAAAGCAAAACCTTTAGCTCCTTTTAAATCTACAGATACTTTTTGCTCAACAAGCTTAGTAATGGTTTCATCAGGAACCAATGCCCCTTTGTCAATCAAACCTTTAAGCTCTAGACCAACCTTTGAACCTCTCTTCATTTCATCACGCAACATATCACCTGAAGAAAGATGTTCAATGCCTATTACTTCTTTAATAACCGCAGCTAGGGAACCTTTCCCTGCACCAGGGGGACCAATAAAGACCATTCTCATGATGTACGACCTCGTAAACGACCTGTCTTCATAAAACCTTCGTAATGATGCATCTGTAAGTGAGACTCAATTTGTTTCATTGTATCAAGCATAACGCCAACAGTAATCAAAACACCTGTACCACCAAAGAATGACGCTACTAAATATGGAACTTTAAATGAAGACATAATCGCATCTGGCATAACAGCAATAATACAAATAAATAAGGCTCCTACTAATGTAATCCTTGTCAAAACGTAATCCAAATAGTCTGCTGTTTCTTTTCCAGGACGAATACCAGGTACGAAACCACCATGCTTCTTTAAGTTTTCAGAAACATCTACAGGATTAAAAACTATAGCTGTATAAAAATAACAAAAGAACAAAATCAAAGTTGCATAAACAAAATAATAGAAAAAATGACCACGGGATATCCAGCTAGCAAAATGCTGTAGTTGTCCATTAGGAATAAAACTCGCAATTGTAGCTGGAAACAAAATAATAGACTGCGCAAAGATAATAGCAATAATACCCGCTGTATCAACCTTTAAAGGAATAAATGTTCCCTGACCACCATAGGTTTGCGTCCCAACTGTACGACGTGCATACTGCACTGGAATTCTTCGCTGACCTTGTGAAATTAATGTA
>JBAXBI010000095.1:0-5545 GCA_037142055.1 Candidatus Omnitrophota bacterium
CTCTCATCTGCGACAATATGGCCGCTACGTTAATGCAGCAGGGGAAGGTGGATATTATCTTTGCTGGGGCTGACCGTATTTCAAGTAATGGGGATGCTGCCAATAAAATTGGTACGTATATGCTAGCGGTCTTAGCTAAATATCATAAAGTTCCTTTTTATATCGTTGCCCCTCAATCTACATTTGACTTAAAGATCGATTCTGGCAAACAAATTCCTATTGAGCAGCGTGACTCTGAGGAAGTAACCCATTTTGCCGGTATACAGACTGCAGCTAAAGGTGTAAAGGTTTATAATCCAGCTTTTGACGTCACTCCTGCTTCTTTGATTAGTGGTATTGTTACTGAATATGGACTTATTGTTAAACCATATATCAAGAATATAAGAAATACCCTTAAATAATAACTTTTTTAAGTTCTAGATTTTCTTATGAATATCTCCTGGGTTGGTGAATTTGGCTTGATTGAGCTTATCCGCAAGAATCTTCACAGTCATCCTAAAGTAATCCGTGGGATAGGGGATGATACTGCTGTCCTGCCTTTGTCGAAGCAAAAGTATCAACTTTTTACAACTGATATGTTAGCGGAAGACGTACATTTTACACGTCGTATGAAGCCTTGGGATATAGGCCATAAGGCTCTAGCTTGTAATATTAGCGATATAGCAGCTATGGGAGGTTTACCTACCTTTGCCGTTGTTTCTCTTGGTGTTCCAAAGAATTTACCAGTGCGTTTTGTTGAAGACCTTTACAAGGGGATGCAGTCTGTGGCTAAAGAATTTGAAGTGAGTATTGTAGGCGGAGATACCATTGGCAGTGACAAGATTGTTATTAATGTTGCATTGCTTGGCGAGGTAGAAAAGAAATACTTAACTACTCGTGATGGAGCCAAGAGTGGGGATTGGATTTTTGTCACTGGCCCTTTAGGAGGGTCTCTTAAGAATGGTAGGCATTTAACATTTACCCCACGTGTAATACAATCCAGATTTCTTGTGCAAAGCTTCAAACCTTCAGCTATGATGGATATTTCTGATGGCTTGGCAGGAGATTTGAATCATATATTAAAAGCATCCAATGTTGGAGCTGAGCTTTGGTTTGATTTGATTCCAAGAACCAAGGGATGTACATTGCATCAAGCTTTAACAGATGGAGAAGATTTTGAGTTGCTTTTTACTCTTAGGCCTTCAAAAGCCATAAAATTAATGGAGTGGCAGCAGCAGAACAAGCGATGGTTTTTCTATGGGGTAGGTCGAGTCATTTCTGATTCAAAACAGAAGATTCATTCCAAAGCCTTCACTCATTTCTAAACAGTGGATTATTATGAAAAGATTAAAAGCAAAAGCTAGTGAGATATTTAAAACGTGGGGACCTGCATGGCTTGTTATGATTGCCGACGTTGATGCTGCCAGTGCTATTACTGCCGCTAACACTGGGGCTCAGTATGGGACAAAGCTTATATGGTTTTTGATGCTATTAGTTATCCCTTTGTATGTTATTCAGGAAATTGCGGGAAGAGTGGGAGTGGTGACTGGAAAAGGCTTGGGTGAATTAATTAGAGAGAACTATACCAAAGGGATTGCAATTCTTTGCGCATTACCAATGGCTCTTGTCGATATTATCAGTTATATCGTTGAATATACGGGGATTGCTGTCGGATTTCAAATGATGGGTGTAAGCCCGTGGATTTCTGTACCGATTGCCTTTATCGCTCACTTAATAGTTGTGTATAACAAGAAATATGCTGAAGCAGAAAAGCCGTTACTTATTATTTCTGTAATTTTTGCCATCATATGGGTTGTAGCAGCTTTCTTAACGGCACGAAAAGGAATTGAGGTTCCATCATTCTACTTTTCTACTTCGCCGGATTTCGTTTTCTTGCTCGCTGCAAATATTGGTGCTGTTATTATGCCTTTTATGTTGTTTTATCAGGTTTCTGCAACTGCAGAGAAGAAAACCGAGATAAAGAATGTATGGGCAGTTAGATTTGAAACGTTGGTAGGGGCGATATTTTCTGAATTGATCATGGTGGCTATTGCCATATCAGCCATAGGTATAAATTCTCATTCATTAGATTTCACATCCCCTCAGATTTTATCCCAAGGTCTTGTTTCTGTTGCGGGAAGCTTAGCTCCGTATGTTTTTGGAGTTGGCTTAATAACCGCATCTTTCATAGCTCTTATTGTGATTTCATTGGGAAGTTCTTGGGGGGTAACCGAGGCTTTAGGGTGGGGAAGAAAACACTGGTTTAAGGTGTATTTGATTGAATCAATCCCAGCAGTGTTGATCCCTCTTTTTTCTTTTAATTTAATTAAACTTGCTCTTAATTTAATGGTTCTACAAATACTTGTGCTTATAGCACCCGCAATCATATTAGGCGTTATAGCGTCCAATAAGAATTTGATGGGGACATTTTTTCTAAAAGGATTTAATAAGTTTATTTATTGGGCTATTATTGTTTTGATTTTTTTAACAGGTTTGATAAGTATGCTGCCTTTTTTTGGGGTGAAATTGTGAGTATTAAGAAGTTTTTAACCAAATCTTTTCAGGAAACCATTCAGCTGGGAAGTGATTTTGCTAAGAATTTAAAGGCTGGAGATACGGTTTTACTTGAAGGAGAATTAGGAGCGGGCAAGACGACCTTTGTTAAGGGGCTTGCTAAGGGTTTGAAGGCAAAGGTTAATGAAGTAAATAGTCCAACTTTTGTGTTGATGAATATTTATAAAGGCAAATTACCTATTTATCATTTTGATTTGTATCGTCTGGAGAGTTCTGTAGAATTATCTTCGCTTAATTTGGATGAATTCTTAGAAGCCGATGGTGTTACGGTCATCGAGTGGCCACAACGTTTAGGAGAGCAAATCCCTAAGAATGGTTATTGTATTGAGCTTAAACATAAAGATGAAAGTAGTCGTGAGATATGTATATCTTATCCCTTGAAACATCAACGAAAATCTTCTCTTTAGCAGTTTCAAAAGACGATAAGATTTTACGTTTTAGAAATATTCGTACTGACAGAATATTAGAATCTTCGATTATTCCAGCAATCGATAAGCTATTAGTTTCTTGTCACTTAAGCCTTAAGGATATAGATACTTTAGCTATAGGACTTGGTCCAGGTTCTTTTACGAGTTTAAGAGTAGGATTATCAACAGTTAAAGCCTTTGCTTTAGCTACAAATAAGAAGTTAATTGGTGTGAGTAGTTTAGATATTTTAGCTTCAGGAGTAGTTAGTCAGAGATCTGATGAGATTTGTGTTCTTGTAGATGCTAGAAGAGGTAAGGTTTATGCTGCTATCTTTGATAAGTCGTTAAATTGCAAGTCAGGGTATTTATTAACTACCCTCGATGATGTCCTTGGAAAAGTTCATGGAGAAACTTTGTTTGTTGGAGATGGTTTGGTTTTGTATAAGGAACATATTGAAAAATCCTATCAGGAGGCAACTGACCAAAAACAGAAGGGCAGTCGGCCAATGTTCTCAAAAGAAAGATTTTGGTATCCTAAGGCTATAGAATTGGCTAGACTACTATCAAGAAATTTGATTAATCTAAAATACGAAGATCCTGCTAAGATTGTTCCTATTTATTTATACCCGCAGGATTGCCAGGTCAACCGTAAATGAGCGCAACCCTTAAACATTTAGACCAAACTACATCGCTTGAGCCATTAACTTGGGCGCAAATTGACCTTAAAGCCTTTGAACATAATTGGATTCAGTTAAAGAAGCTAGCTACTTCTAATATGGCGTATAACGCAGGCATTATGCCGGTTATTAAGGCGGATGCATATGGTCATGGGATGATTCCAACAGCACAGGTGTTGTCTAATGCTGGCTGTAAATTTTTTGGTGTTTCTAATCCTCAGGAAGGAACATCACTTCGTGAGGCAGGTTTTAAACAAAAGATTCTATTATTTGAAAGCACTTTACCTCAAGATGCTGCAACAATCCTCCAACAACAATTAACTCCCACTGTTTGCAGTTTGGATTTAGCCAGTAAACTTGATGAAGTAGCTAAAAGCCTTAACGTTGAGGTTCCGATTCACATTAAGATTGATACTGGGATGGGGCGCTTGGGAGTTTCAGAAGAAGATGCTCTAAATTTTGTTAAAGAGATCCAGAATAAGTATAAAACTTTAAGACTTGAGGGTATTTATACACATTTTCCACTAGCAGATAGTGATCATGATTTTACATTTGCTCAAATGAGGCGTTTTAGAGATATTGTTTTTGTATTAGAAAATCATTTTATTACTTTTACCTATGTACATGCGGGGAACAGCATGGGCTTAGGTCATTATAAAAGTGAACTTTTTAATCTTGCCCGTCCAGGTCTTATGCTCTACGGCCTTTATCCATCGACGGAATTAAAATCAAAGATTCATCTTAAACCTGTTATGAGCGTCAAAAGTAAGATTATCTTTGTAAAGACTATAAAAAAAGGTCATGGAATTAGTTACGGCCATACGTTCAAAGCTACGGAAGATACAACTATTGTTGTTTTGCCCATAGGTTATAGTAATGGGTATTTACGAGCGCTTTCTAATCAGGCTTTTGTCTTAATTCATGGAGTGCGCTGTCCTGTTGTAGGACGTGTAACAATGGATCAGACGATTGTAGATGTGTCAGCATTAGCGCTTTCAGCTCATTTGCCGATTATTGGAGAAGAGGCTGTTATTATTGGTCATCAAAAAGATCAAACTATCACCTGTGACGAAGTAGCAGCTTGGGCTGGAACCATTAGTTATAAAATTGTCTGTTCTCTAGGCAGCCGCCTGCCAAGGATTTATTCTAAATAAGTAGCGATAAACATTTAAAACTCGAAGGGATAAAATTACGCCAGATTGATTTTAATATTTTTAAATAAGTGAATCTTAAATAAGCAGGGTTTGTTCAAAAAAGGAGTCAAATATGTTAACGGGTTCAATAATTCTAGTTGTTTTAATTGTTGGATATTTTATTCGACATGTTTTAGGTGGGATGGCAGGTTTTTATAAAATAGTTCCAGTTAATGAAGCCCATGTTCGTATTTTGAAAAATTCAAAAGTAACATTTTCATCGAGAGTTGGTAAAAGCGCGTATTGGATTGTTCCTTTTATGACAAAAATCCATAAACTTCCACTTACGAATTTAGCTATTCCAATCAATGATATTAAACTAAATGATAAAAATATGGCTAAATTCGTTTGCGATATAATGTGCTTTGTTAATATCGATAATTTAGATCTTGCCGTTGAAAGATTACCACTTACTGATACTCAAATAGCATTGGGTTTTGATTTTGTTAAGTTGTCTCAAGACTTTCATGCCATTATGGAAAGTATAGGCCGTACTGTTACAACTAAACAAAGCATTCTTGAGATTTATATGGATAGACAATCTCTTGATCAGGCTATTACAAGGGAAGTTAGAGAGGTTTTTCCAAAATGGGGGATTTCTTTAGTAGATCTGGAATTAAAAGAAATCAAAGATGCTCCAGAAAGTACCATTATTGCAGATATTGAACGCAAAGTAGCGGCCGAAATTCGAAGGGATGCTGAAATTAAGATTGCA
>JBAXBI010000096.1:0-5528 GCA_037142055.1 Candidatus Omnitrophota bacterium
AGCTATTTATTCAGCCCAACAATCATATTATATGAATAATAACAGTGCGTATTGTGGAAGCGATTGTGATGCCACTGCTAAAATCAAAGCTCAATTAGGAGTAGATCTTACAGCGCCTACCCCTGTGGGCACAGTGAACTATAGTTGTAAGTCAAATGGCTTATGTTTTGCTGCTGGAGTTTCAATTGGTTTGAGTTCAATGGGGATTTCGTTAGCCTCTCCAATAACAACATCGACGCCAGTCTATTGTGGAGTTGGTTTTACTGCGAGTAGTGGAGGGCTCAATCCTTGTTGCTGGTCCAATAATGGACATCTACGAAACACAACGTGTCCATAAAAACAAAGTAAAAAACAGACAATAAACTCTTAAGGAGAGATGCATGGATAACAAAGCTTTAGGTAAAGGACTTTCTGCTCTAATCTCATCAGCGACGGATAGAGCTAAGGTTGAAGATGCTCTAGGGCAGATGAGAGATAAGGTTAAAGAGTTAGAGGAACCTTTTAAGAATATGAGATTTACGCCCATGTCGACGGAGATGATTAGTAATAATCCATTTCAGCCGAGACAGAATTACAATCAAGAATCACTAGAAGAGCTTAAGGCGTCCATTAAAGAAAAAGGAATCCTACAGCCTATTTTAGTTCGCCCTAAAAATGGCGGTGGTTTTGAAGTGGTCGCGGGTGAAAGACGTCTAAGAGCCGCCAAAGCATTAGGAATTCCTAATGTTCCCGTCGTTGTGAAAGAGATGGCGGATACGGAAGTTCTCTTACTGGCGCTCATTGAAAACATTCAGCGACAAGATCTTAACGTGATCGACGAGGCCAAAGCCTTTGACCGATTGGCTAAAGAATTTCAATTAAGCCAAGATCAGATCGCCACCTCCGTTGGTAAAGATAGAGCTACGGTATCGAATACGATGAGGCTTCTAAAACTTCCCGCGGCTATCCAAGATAAAATCGTTCAAGAAGAAATTTCCATGGGGCATGCGCGGGCGCTCTTGGCCCTTGAAAGCGAAGAGGCTCAGCTTAAGATGGCCGAGCAAATTATCAAGCAGGAATTATCAGTCCGCTCTGTCGAAGGTTTGGTCCAGCAGGCCACAAGCAAGGCGCTTAAGAAAACCAAAGCACAAAAGCTGAAAGATCCTGATATTGTCAGTCTCGAAGATGAATTAAGAAAAATTTTAGGAACCAAGGTTATTGTTGAGGATAAGAAGGGCAAGGGTAGGCTTGTCGTTGAATATTATTCATTGGATGACCTAGACAGAATCCTTGCAATCTTACGTAAAAACAGCGTTGGGCAAACCTTACAAGGATATTAAAAAACGTATGGAACAAGTTCTCGTCTTAATAAAACCAGAAGGCCTTCAGAAATCCATTGCAGGGGAAGTTTTAAGCCAATTTACGAGCAGTGATTTGAAGCTTGTGGGGCTTAAGTTGGTTAAACCGTCGCTGAGCTTAGCTAAAAAACATTATGGTCTTTTAAAGAATAAGCCTTTTTATGGTCAGATTGTGGATTATTTAATGGGAAAGTTTCATGGAGGAAGTCCTATTGTAGCCATGGTATTCGAAGGCAAGGATGCCGTAAAGAGATGTCGAGCAATCGCCGGGGCAACCAACCCTGAGGAATCCTCTCCAAAGAGCGTCCGTGGGAAATACGGACGCATAACCACCAAAGGGTTATTTGAAAACATTGTCCATGTTTCATGCAAGACTCAAGAAGCCCGTCGAGAAATTGAGCTTTGGTTTAAAAAAAGCGAGCTTTTAAAATAGGAGATTTTTATGATCAGTGGAATGACAGGATTTGGTTCTTGCGATTTAGCATTTGGAAAAATTAAAGGGACGGTGGAGGTTAAAAGCGTTAACCATCGTTATTTAGATGTGGCGTTTTATCTGCCGCCAGGGTTTTCTTCCTATGAGGAAAAGATTGCGAAGTTAATAGGTCAAAACTTGAAACGGGGAAGAATTACCGCCGCTGTGCGCCTAACTGATAAGGCACAGATGAGCATCAATTTAAATAAAGAAGCGGTGAAGCGCTATGTGGATATTGCCAAATCGCTTAGCAAAGAACTGCATTTAAAATATGATCTGACAACTTCAGACCTCCTTAAAATGCCCGGCGTCGTAGAGGCGAAAGAGACGCTGGTTCAACCTTTAGAACTTTGGCCTGCGGTTGAGAAATCTCTCGAGAAGGCGCTTGCGTCAGTTGTTGCTATGCGAAAAAGAGAAGGGAAGTCTTTGCTTAAGGATATCAATGACCAACTCAAAAGAATGAATGAACGTCTTTTGCAAATTAAAAATCGGGCTAAAGCATTATTAAAGGAAAGAAAAGGAAAATTAACTAATGATGAGTTTCTAAGCTATCAAAAAAGTAATGATATTAATGAAGAGCTCTCTCGGCTTGCGCATCATATTGATGAAGCCAGGGCATTAGTTAAAACATCCGATGGGGCAGGAAAGAAACTTGATTTTATAGCCCAGGAAATGCAAAGAGAAACCAATACAATAGGATCTAAGGTTCAGGATAAAGAAATTTCAGCAGCTGTGATTTCACTAAAAGCAAAAGTGGAGAAAATTCGTGAACAGGCTAGTAATGTTGAGTAGTAAGATAAACAGAATTCAACCTAATAAGAATAGAGGTCAGATCGTTATACTTTCCGGGCCTTCAGGTTCAGGGAAAACGACGTTACACAAAGCTCTTTTAGAGTCACCCAAATTTAAGGGTAAGCTGGTGAAGTCAATATCAGCAACGACTCGTGCCCGACGACAAGGAGAAGTGGATAAACGTGACTATCTCTTTTTGACAGAAGCGGTCTTTGCCAAACGTATCCCGCGCGGATATTTCCTAGAATGGGAAAAGGTTTTTGATAATTATTACGGCACTCCAAAGATTCGGGTTTTAAATCTACTTAAAAAAGGCAAATACGTCCTTTTATGTATTGATGTCAAAGGTGCCTTTAATATTAGTCAGGAATTTCCACAGGCCATAAAGATTTTTATAAAACCTCCATCAATAAAAGAACTGCGTAAACGACTTGAAAAGCGAGCTTCAGAAACCAACCAGAGTCTTGAAAAGAGGCTTCAAGTGGCACAAGAAGAATTAAAAAGAGCTTGTGAGTATAATTATATTATTACAAACGGTTCTTTAGAGAAGGCAAAGGCGGATTTAGAAGAAATTGTTTCGAAAGTCCTTAAAGCGGTTTAGTTTCTTTAGAAAAATTGACAAATTGACAATCCCACAAGGCTATGTTATAAATATCGTTTCTTAAAACTGAATTTTCCCTCGCTTTTTTAAAAATAAAGCTAGAGGCCGGGGATAGCTTTCCCCGCTGCTATTTTTGTCAGCAGAAAAAGCGATAACAAGATAAGGGAAATCCCTTCAAGGAGGAATAAGGATGTCATATCAACCATTAGAAGAGTTATTACCTAGAGCTAACTTTAGTATTTATCGTTTAGTTAGACTAGCTTCAAAGCGTGCCTTAGAGATTTCAGAAACAGGTGCTAAATTAGTAGATGCTCCTTCAGAACAAAAAATTACAACGACAGCCCTTGAAGAGATTAGACAAGGTAAGGTTGTCCTTAAAAGCGTCGCCGATGCTCAAGCCGCTGCAGCCAAAAAGAATAAATAATGACATCTTTTGTAAAACGAGTCGTTTTAGGAGTCTGCGGCAGTATAGCCGCGTATAAAGCGGCGGACATTATCCGTCGTTTTCAAGAGAAGAATTGTGATGTAACAGTTGTGATGACGAAAGAGGCAGAAGAATTTATTACACCTTTAACACTCGCAACTTTATCAGGTAAAGGTGTTTATCAGGACATGTTTGCCAGAAATGAAAATGGGCAAGCATGGGAAATGGGACATATTGAATTATCAAAAGCGGATGCCATTGTAATAGCTCCGGCAACAGCTAATGTGATTGGAAAGATGGCGTCTGGCTTAGCGGATGATTTCTTAACAACCCTTTTGATAGCTACCCGCGCACCAGTTTTTGTGGCTCCTGCGATGAATGAAAAGATGTATCTTAATAAGATTGTTCAAGAAAATTGCGCAAAATTAAAAAAGCACGGAGTTAAATTTATTGATCCGGTTAAAGGCAAGTTGGCTTGTGGTATTATTGGCGTCGGACATTTGGCAGAAGCAGAAGATATTGTTAAAATCGTTTTGAAGTCGTAAAAATATAATATTAAGGACCCGTAGCTCAGTTGGTTAGAGCGCATCCTTGACATGGATGAGGTCAGAGGTTCGAGCCCCCTCGGGTCCACCATAAAGAATGTCGGCGACGTAGCCAAGTGGTAAGGCAGAAGTCTGCAAAACTTCTATACATCGGTTCGATTCCGATCGTCGCCTCCAGTTAAGATATTGCTGTTACCAACATTTAAGGGCGGGTGGTGGAATCGGTATACACGCAGGACTTAAAATCCTGTGGCCGCAAGGCTGTGAGGGTTCAATTCCCTCCCCGCCCACCAATTTTTTCACCAGTAAAATCACTTTAGATTCCAATTCAAAAAGGAGCTTTTATGAAAAAGATTTTCTTTCTCTGTTTTGGTTTCGTTATTTTGGTTTTAAGTTCCTATCAGCCAACGTTGGCCCAAGAGGAACCAAAGGCACAGCAAGCACAAGATCAAATGCCAATGTTAGCCGCACAGGGGTGGTTGAGATTAGTTGATCAAGGAGAGTATAGGCAAACCTGGCAAGAAGCAGGGAGCCATTTCAAGTCCATGATAACACAGCAACAATGGATTGATCAGATCAAAGGTGTCAGCAAAGTTTTAGGAAAAGTAAAGAATCGTACTTTAAGAGATAAACAAAAAGCAACAACTCTTCCTGGAGCACCGGACGGAGAATACGAGATCATCTCGTATACGACTAATATGGAAAATAAAATCGCGGCAGTAGAAACGGTAACTGTTGTGAAAGATAAAGATAATCAGTGGCGGATGGTAGGATATTTTATTAGGTAAGAAATTATTATGGATTATACACGAGATATAGATAAGTTACGTCATACCTGTGCGCATGTCATGGCTCAGGCTGTTCAGGAGCTTTGGCCAGAGGTGAAGGTAACAATCGGCCCTGCTATTGAGAGTGGATTTTATTATGATTTTGACCGTAAAGATCCCTTTACGGAAGAAGACTTAAAATCTATACAAAAACAAATGTATAAAATTATCAATAAAAAGCTAACGCTTACCAAGGAAGTTTGGACGCGTGCAAAAGCGATTGAATATTTTAGATCAAAGAATGAAACATATAAGGTTGAACTTATCGAGGGTCTGCCAGAAGGCGAAGAAATTTCTATATATAAAACAGGAGACACCTGGCTTGATTTGTGTAAAGGGCCTCACGTGGAACACTCAGGCTTAATTAAAGGCCTTAAATTGCTTTCAGTGGCAGGGGCATATTGGCGTGGTGATGAAAAAAACACAATGCTTCAGCGTATTTATGGCACGGCATTTTTTACTGAAAAAGAGTTAGATGATTATTTAAAAATGCTTGAGGAAGCCGCCAAACGAGACCATCGCAAGACTGC
>JBAXBI010000097.1:0-5527 GCA_037142055.1 Candidatus Omnitrophota bacterium
GTGGCGAGTTGGTAAGCAACCGCCGTGAAGATCACGAGATCAGCATGTTGTCGCTTCAATTGCTGCGTTTCCTGATGAGCGACAATTATAACTGAGGAAGAAAGAAATAATTGACGCCGGTTCCCCTTAATCATCTGTTTAAACTAAGGCCGCTTGAAGAGCGGGAGCCTATGCGTCTTCCCAATGCTTTCAATTATCTGAGATTCTACGCCTGCTTTTTTAGCGAGCTTGGGCCATAACGCCACCGCATCCGCTATTTGATCGCGTATCTCTTTTGCTCTATAGATTCCCCATGAATCCGCAACTTTCTCTAAATCTGCAATAGAGAAATTATCCCGCTTCCCATTGGCACTCAACTGGTGAACGCTTGTATAACGCCCCTGAGGGCTATATTGCCAAACCATATCAAAAGCCGGGGTAAGTTGCCACTCCCCTGCTTTATTCATCATAAATGCAATATTCTTCGTGTGGTCATCTTGATTACGCGCCAAGATATTAAAAACCATGCGCCGATACATTTCTTGACTAGATTCATTTCCCAGGTGTAGTTGCTGGATCGTCGAATAGACTTGCTCATAACTATACACTTGGCTTAAGTGATGATCGTAATGTTGCAAGGCACATAATGATTGAACATGGAGCTTCTCATTCCCCGGGAGTCGATCAAATCGCTTAGTCATAAAGTGCGCTCGACCATCTACTTCTAATATACGACAAGGCATCATTTTTATACCGGCCTGCAATGCCATCAAATGATAGGCGTATTCAATCTTCCCGAAACCAGGTGAATCTCCCGAGGATTTTTCGTTCGCTCCATCAAACTTAATAATCCAATGCTCAAATCCGTCTGGAACAGCCGCTTGCCCTGACCTTACCTCACCCGTTTTCGGATTCAAAGCAATAATTGCTTTTGCTCTGTCTCCCCCCGCAGAAGAACCGATCTGAATGAGTGAAAGAAGGGCATCAGTTGGATTGTTAAGGATATTGGCAGATAGCTCCTTCTTTTTATCAAGAACCAAAGCCGCAAGCTTGGACAGTTCAGCAATAGCCAATGGGGTTGAGATCAGAGATCCAGTGTTAATTCCTGGCCGGTACTCTAAAGCCCCCATCCCTCGAGTGCCGACATAACAAAGTTGTTCTACCGGGTTTAAGGACCCAGCAGCCCGCCCATTCTCTAAAAGCCAGGCGTTAATTAAAGCATGCCCAAACTTATCCGGTAAAGAATCAGCGAGCAGGCCCGGTAGGCCGTTTTGGTTTTGTTTGCGCAGTTCAGGAAATGTATAAGTCCTATCAGAAAGCGGCATGTTAATAGGCGCGATCTGGAGCCCTTTTTTTATAAATTGAGGATCGTAAATAAAATCAGCTAAATAGCTCTGATCGTTCCAAACAACTGCTCCGACGCGATCTCCCCAAAGAAATACTTCCGCGCTAGTGATCATCTTAGGTTTATCTGCCATATTTATAATCCTTCCGACGAAACACCCTTAGATGCTCGTTTTCTGCGTTTTCCTTCTAATTTAACGATCTCAAGGGGACTAAAGCGCGCTACGGGAAGAAATAAATCCAACTGACCCAAGAGACGAAGGGCCCTCATTACACGCAAGAACCCTGTTATTGTGGCTGTCTTGCCATATTCAATATTTTGAATAACTGTTATAGAAACTCCCGCTTGAGAAGCGAGCTTCTTTTGAGAAATATTTGAAGACAATCGATTGTTACGGATCCTGTTGCCAAGCTCCTTCAGAATTCCTTGATCGTTCATCGAATAGTAGTCCATAATGCTCTCCGCTTCTTTGCCTGCAAGAACTATACCATCAAATTCAATCGAAGTCAACGCCAACACATCTATTAAATGTTATTGATAAAGGATACGGTATCAATACATTCTATAGAATGTATTGACACAGGTAATAGCTGGACGAAGTCATCGGAATTCGCAATAGTAGGGGTAGACCCAACAGTCGTGCTCTGTAGTGCCATTTGGACATAAGCGCAATAAACACATCAAGTTATAGCATGCTATTTTGCCTAAAAATGTATTTCGTGTTTGGGAAAAGCGTTGGGTTTGGGAGTTTTATGGCCTAAATAACAATTACCGATAATACTTGTTATCGGGAATCAGGCTTTGTATAATAACAACCATGCCAGAAGAGGACCTTACGCCCAAACGTCTTTTAGACAATCCGGAATACCGCACCCTCAAAGACGTTCCCCCGGAAACTGACTTTATCAAAGAGCTTCATAACCGCAGTGAAAAAACATCCCGCGCCTATGCAGTTGACATCAACGATTTTAAAATCTTCATCGGTATCCAGAAACCAGAAGACTACCGGCTTGTTGCCCCCAAGCACGTCGTTGACTGGATATCATATCTTAAAAAACAGAAACTGACCAATGAGACGATTTCCAGAAAAGTTTCAGCCGTGTCGTCCCTTTTAAGATATTATTGCGAAAGATCCGCATTAAAAGACAACCCCTGTAAAAACATTAAACGCCCCAAAGTCGAATCAAATGTTGGTAAATCTGATCCAATCAGCGACAAGGAAGCAAGAAAACTCCTGGACGCGCCCTCCCCTTCTACCTTGCAAGGCTTAAGACACAGGGCAATCCTAGTTGTATTCTTATTCCATGGTCTACGGCGTTCCGAGGTTAGGGACTTAAAAGTCAATAGCATCCACCAGGTACATGGCGTGCCCCATTTGCGCGTTAAAGGCAAGGGATCCAAAACCAGAGACCTTGCCCTCCACCCCGTTACCCTGGAACGTATTAACGCCTACCTCGATAGGGACAAACGAAAGGATTTCTTTGAGTCTCCCCTCTTCTGTCAACTGCGTAAACGTCAGGACGATGAAGGCAATCTAAAGCCTTTATCTACCGAGATGATTTATAAAATTGTAATGCGCTACGCGGATATCGTCGGGATCAAAATAGAAGATTTCCACCCTCACTCTCTAAGGGCAACCTTCGCCACCAATGCGCTAAATAACCATGCGGATCTGGCCAAAGTCCAGGATTATCTTGGTCATGCTTTTATCGGGACGACAAAAATGTACGATAAACGAACTGATAATCTGGCAGACTCCCCTACATTTAAGGTTAATTATTAAACAGGCGTAGGATGAGTCACGTCAACGCCGAGAAATTTCTGGAGACTATTTAAAGGCTGGATATTAATAATCACCGGCACAAAGCCCGGTGCATTTTGAAGTTGATTAAGCATAGCTGGATCAAGATGGAATTTGATGCTTTGACCGTCATTTTGAGTTTGTAAAACATTGTTGGCAGGGGTCAAATCAATACCGCCCATGCTACTATCTTTATCATTGGTTTTCATAACCTTGTCTTCACGTAAAACATCATCAGCCTGTGAATAAAGCTGTTCTTTGTCACCAGTATTGATTATTCTCTTGGTGGCATATGTATCATACTCACTATCCGTCAATTGAACGCTTTCTGTAAGCTCAAATACTCCGCGTATTTCAGCCTCAGAACGTCCTTTTGCCTTATCTTTCGATAATTTCCAAGAAAGCCGTTCAGCTCTCCCTCGTTGCACCAACACAATATCATCAAGAATCTTGTCAATCCCTAAATCCCTAAGAGCCGCGAACTCGATAAAAACATCCTTTTCTTTAGATAACAAATCTTCACGTATCTTCAATAAAGTCATTGAAGCAAAATAAGGCATTAAATAATGAACTACTTCAATAAAATCGGCTTTATTATGTTCTAAGAAAAAGCTTAAATTCAAACCTCCCTGCGCATTCAAGACACCTGGACCGAATTTATTTGTCAGATCATTTTGGATCGCTTGTGGAAGTTGTTGACGAAAAAAATCGTCCACTTCGATAACTGACGCTCCTTTGTGTTGCATATATTGCATCAAAGCCGATTTACCGGCCGCAGTGGGACCGGTAACCCCAATGATCCGAACTCTCTGTAATTGTTTCAACCGAATTATCTCATCCATAACCGAATCCTTAATCTGATTCATATCACTAAAGCTCTGAATATTTAATGACAAAATCTCAGGAGCTAATTCACTATTTAATTTTGGTAAGATTGTCCCTAAAGTAAATATAACAACAGATTTTATCGATGCATCATTTCTATAAGTATGGACTGTATCACTCCAATAAACAGGCAACGAAGGACCTTCGATGATCTCATTGAGCACATCAGTCGCCGTTCTTATGACCTTACCCGGCACTGAGCTTGAAATAACAGGAACCCTTGGGCTTTGAATGGACATCCCCTCGGCCAATTTCCTTGCTTCTTCCAAAACTTCATCATACAAACCATGATGAGGAGATATCCTCAAATTGCGTTCCCCATCAAGATCAGTCTTTACCAGGGGATGATGCCCTCGTTCTTCATGACTTTTCAGGATTTCTCTTCCAACACTCTCAACGAATTCTTGCAATGTCCTATGGGGGTTCGTATTCATCAGTCTCAAGGATAAATAACCTGGGGAAATATCATTAGAAAGCTTTATAATCCCTCCCTCGTCACCCCTTCTTAATACATCATTGACAGCTGCGATATCCGCATCCTTGACAATTGAGATCCTTCCCAATTGATATCGAGAAGAGCTTTCTTGGATCTTAGGCAAAATCTTTTGCATAAATTTAACTGCATCTTCTATGGTGATCGCTTTTGCCGCAACCAGGGCAATCCATGTTCCCGCGCTAAACCCTGTGAAGTATTTGGGATGGATCTCTTTGCCTAACCAACTTTCGATTCTCTTATATAAAGATACTTCGTATAAGAAGAAAGCCACATTGCTAAGGACAAAATCCTGCGATTGATTCTGGAAATCATGTAAACATAGATCTTCTAGCGAATATCCCGTTAGCTTGGATATCTTGATATAGAGCTCTCTTATATCCGGTGAACTCTCCATCATTTCTTCTGTTAGACGGGGGAAGTCTGCGTTCAACTCGTTAGCAGATGGCGGGAAAGCAACGACCGATTGTCCCCCATTTAACAATATATCTGCAAATGCCTGGTCATTTTTCCTGACAGAAATTCGTTCATTAATAAATGATCCCTCAACCATACGTTTAACATTTTCCGCAAGCTCTTCTTTGGTGCCATCATTATTTATAACCAACAATCTCCCATCCGTACGCGCTTGTCTTATGATAGGCAGGCTGAACGGATTAAAATGATCCCGCACTCTTTGTTCAAATCTTTGCTCGAATGCTAGTTGTTGCTCGTAATTTGTAGTAACCCCAGGTCTTTTTCCCCTCGCGACATATCTTTGCTTTCCTTTATTCTTATTAATTTTTACATAAATCACTTTACTAACGCTAAAGCCTTCTTGTTTCAACACACGAATTAAATTCGGGTATGTTTCAGCACCTGAAGGGCTAAAATCCAATATTAATCCATCCTCAAACTGTTGCGCACCCTTTTGAAGGATTGATCTTAACAAATCGAAAACCCGTTCTTCTGTTAATGGGACATCGGGGCTATAGTGGTCCCGGTTGTCTAGACCATTCTTTGTTCCAGGTGGCGGCTTAAATTT
>JBAXBI010000098.1:0-5495 GCA_037142055.1 Candidatus Omnitrophota bacterium
ATGCTACGGAGATCTTCAATAGCACCTTTTAACTGCTCCTTTAAGGAGGCAGCTACAACTTTACCGTCTAATATTTCTGCACTCATGAATTAATCCTTACCATAACCAGTGCCCCATTAAATCCAGCCATCAAAAGCTCAAGAGAAACTTGCACATCAGACAATAAATAAGGATTGCCTTTTGAAACTAAAAAAGGTGTTAGTTCAAGAGCTTTATAACAAAGCTTACAAATCTCCAACGGAACCGCACGAGCCTCTGAAGAGGCTTTCCTTTGAACTTTCTGATCTAAAGTACGTGCAGCGCAAACTTGTAAATATGCCTCGGAATCCAAACTTGCTAACACCAATAATCTTTTTCTGATTACTTCACTTGCTTTAAGAATGCTACTAAGCTTCTTATCAATGGCCTTGGTATTGGCTTTACGTCCAATGGAATAATTAGCCACCATCGAAACCAAGCCCGCTCCCATCGCTGCCGTCACAGCAGCTGCCGATCCACCACCAGGCACAGGTTCTTTACTAGAAAGCTGATTTAAATACTCTTCAAGAGTCTTGTTAGCAAAATGAATTTTCATGAGGAAAATTTGGACTAAATTTAGTTTAACGTATTTATATTAACGGAAAGAATTTTTTAGTGCAATATAATATAAGGATAATTTCTATACAAATTAAGAATGTCCCAAATACCGCTCGGCGTCCAACGCTGCCATACAGCCGGTACCTGCAGAAGTAATGGCCTGACGATACACCTTGTCCTGCACATCACCAGCAGCAAAAACACCTTCAACACTTGTCTGCATAGAACCAGCTTTGGTTTTAATATAACCCGACTCATCCAAGTCTAATTGACCTTCTAGAAAAGCTGTATTAGGCACGTGTCCAATGGCATAAAATAAGCCCCCAACTTCTAAGATAGACTCCTCATTGGTCAGGGTATTTTTAACTTTTAAACCCGTTATAGATTTATCCCCTAAGACTTCAATGGGCAAAGCATTAAACATCAGCTGAATTTTAGGGTTATTCTTAGCCTTTTCCTGCATAACCTTCGAAGCTCTCAAAACATCTCGACGAACAATCATCAAAACCTTAGAAGCAAATTTAGTCAGATAAGTTGCTTCTTCGACAGCAGAATCTCCACCTCCTACAACAGCTAAAACCTTATTGCGAAAAAATGGCAAGGCACCATCGCATACAGCACAAGCCGAAATTCCCCTCTGCCATAGACGATCTTCACCGGGTAAATGCATACGCTTAGCTGTCGCACCTGTTGCGATAATAAGCGCTTTGGTTTCATACTGTTGATCGCCGACAAAAACTTTAAAAGGCTTCTGCGATAAATCAACTTTATCGACAGTTTCAGTAACAATACGAGTTCCACAATGCTCCGACTGATGTCGCATCTTCTCCATCAGCTCCGGACCAGATACGCTTTCAAATCCAGGAAAATTCTCAACTTCAGTTGTGGTAGTCAACTGCCCGCCTGCTGCAATACCTGCCGCTAAAAGTCCTTCAAACATTAAAGGTTTTAAATTTGCCCGCGCAGCATAAATAGATGTTGTATGACCTGCAGGACCCGAACCAATAATAATTAGATTTTCCATGAAGCCTCCAAAATAATAAGAGCGGGTTACCCCTTAAGGCCCCCGCCCTTTAAATTTAAACTCTTATACGAGTCGAGTTTCCCCTTCTCTTCTAGATATCAAAACCATCTAAGATCTTTGATCGATCCTTTGGCGGTGCATTCTTAATTAAATCATGCATTACCACATCATAACGGGGTTTGTTTTTATTCTGATAAAACAAACCAAAATACCGACGTTCGGCAGCTGCAAATTCAAAAGCCTTAGCCAGATTTGAAGGATCATGATCAATAACTTCCGTCTTATCAGCTAAACGTTTATCCGGTTCAATCCCATTAGGATGTTTTAAAAATGAAAACCAAGAGGAAGACTTATGATCAAAATTATTTGGATCAAAATGCGGGCAACGCTGGGAAATATGCACAAACGCAAAACCCGGATGATCAAAAGCTGTTTTTAGAGTGTTCGTCAAATGATCTGGTATCCAATCCGCAGTTGATGCAACAAAGGAAGCTCCCAAACCAATGGCCACGCTTAAAGGATTCAGAGGGTTCAAATAACTCCCCTGCGGCTGAGTGTTCGTCACATGATCCTTACGCGTCGTTGGAGAAGTCTGGTTCTTTGTTAACGCATAAATTTCATTGTCATACATTAGAAAAACACACTTAAAATTCTTGTTTATGCCGTGAATGAGATGGTTTCCACCAATACTCAAGGTATCCCCATCTCCAGAGTGCACAAATAAGTTCAAATCAGGACGAGCCAAAGCAATCCCCATGGCCACAGTAATTGGACGGCCATGAATAGAATGCACCCCATAGGTATTAAAATAAAATGGCGCGCGAGAAGAGCATCCGATTCCAGAGACATTAACAGTCTTGGCCGGCGATAATTGACGCTCTACGATAAAACGTTTGAGCCCCATAATTATACCGAAATCCCCACATCCAGCACACCAACGAGGATTTTCAGTATTTAAATCTTTAACTGTTACCAACGGACTGGGTTGTTCTTCTGCGGGAGTACTCATTGTGACAAAACCTCCTTAACCCTTTTTAAAATAATCTTTGGACGAATGGGTCGACCGGTCGCCTCAGCAATCAAAGGTTTAATATCAACTAATGTATGGGCTCTTAAAAAGAAAGCCAACGGCGATGGCTTTAAGTCATCCCCATAAGCTACTTCAATAGTCACTACTTTCTTATACTTAGAAAAAACATCCTTGAGCATCAGCGGTAGGGGATAGACAACACGTAAATGCATCCCAGCGGCTTTAATACCCTCTTTCGCACAAAGCGTTATCGCCTCTTCACTAGCTCCACGGGTGCTGCCCCAGCTGACAATCAGAATATCCCCTTCCTCCGGCCCAAAAATTTCAGGCAAGGTAAGTGCCCGGGCTACATGATGAACCTTTTCATTACGAATCTCATGAGCCTGCTGATTGGTTACAGAACCATAATTGACCCTTCCTAGCTTATCAGTATTTAACCCAGAAACTCGACGCATGCCTCCTTCAACACCAGGCACAGCCTGAACTGTACGCGTCATCTCAATATCTTTAGGTAAACGTTTAATATGAAACCGTTCCAAAATAAAATCAGGAATCTCATCAACTTGATCCATGATAACTGCCTTAGGTTTAGCTATAACTTTATAACTATTGGCCGTCTGGAAATCGCTCATAATAAATACTGGCAAACAAAGTTTTTCAGCTAAATAGCGGGCCAAATGTGGTGCGTAAAAACAATCAATAACGTTAGAGACACTGATAACGATCTTAGTGTAATCTCCGTGGCTACCAAAAACCACCGCAGGCAAATCAGATTGCTCTGTTTTTGTTGGCATCCCTGTAGAGGGGCCTCCACGTTGAACATCAATAACTACCAGTGGTATTTCTGCCATCTGAGAATAGCCAATAAACTCTTGTTTTAAAGAAAGCCCTGGGCCTGACGTACAGGTCACCGATGGCACTCCTCCATAATAGGCTCCGATAGCGGCTCCAATAGCAGCAATTTCATCTTCAGCTTGATGAACTATCCCTCCATAAGAAGGAAGCTCCTTAGCTAGGATATGCATAATCGAAGAAGCGGGTGTAATGGGATAACCAGAAAATAATTTAAACCCAGCATCAATCAGCCCCATAGCAAGAGAACTATTCCCATCGATCAAGATTTTCTCGCCAACACGTGGCTTGCTATCGACTTGAATTCTAAAGAATACTTTTTCTTTGGCCAATTGATACCCATTATGATAAAGGGTAACATTCTTCTGCATAACTTCTGGCTTGAGCTTCTTACCAAATGTTTTCTGAATCTCAGCCTGAACCATCTCTTCATCCATGTTATAAATGTAACTGAGCATCCCCAGATAATATAAATTTTGACCTCGACCACCTAAATCCTTAATCGTATTCTTAGAAACTTCATCCGTTGCAAAAGGAATCACAGTTAATCCCTGCTCGGTACATTTCTTAAGGACAGCTTCGTAAGAATCTGGATTGATTTCCTTATCCCCCATATCCAACAAAATAACGCACTTGCTGTTATATTCACGATCTTCTAGTCGGCGATCCAATACAATTTCATGGGACGCTAGAATCAAATCAGTATCGTTTCCAATGTTAGTAGCATCAAATTCCGCCAAACGAATAATAACCCCAGAAAGTGCGGCTCGACTTCTAGCAGGAGGCGAAATCTCTGCAGGAATCATAGGTTCAACGTAAATAAACTTCCCCATAGCCACAAAAGCCCCTAAAAGAATATCCCCAGCTTTTTGAGCCCCAAAGCCTGCATCCATCAAGAGTTCAAATCTGGTTACTGGTCGTTTTTCGATTAACATACCTTACCCTTTTTCTAACGATAAAGATTTAAGAAAATTCTTAGGCTAACTTTTGATGAACGTCGATAACCTAAGACTAAACTGCGCAAAGCGAGTTTCAATATATCCCCCAAGGGAGGCTTTAGCAATAAAAATTTATGATTTCAACGCTGGACGTAAATCTTTCAAATCCTTCACAATCGCCTTTGCTTGCTCTGCATTCATCACAGGCGATTCTTCTGCTTCTTGCGCTATCAGTTGATCTAAATTTTCGTCGGATTTAATTTGGAAACCAGCATCTTTGATCATCCGCAAAGTCTTGGCGTTGGAAGAACCTTTTGTATTTAAATACCCTTGCAAAAAAAGAGAATTAGCCGGATAAAGGGCCAGGATTTCCATGCTACGCAAATGCACCTCACGGCCGGCCCCTGCCCTTATTTCTGCTTGAGGATTTAAGAACCTAAACAAACATAAAATTCTCAAACAAAACTGGGGTGTTAATCCTTGAGGAAGTGCTATCTGATTACCTTCAATAGGAAGCAAGAAATTAACCGGTATTGATGCGGCTTTTAAGAAACGCAGTTGCTTGGCCACTTGTATGATATCTTGATGCGATTCTCCCATGCCAGCAATCATACCTGAACAGACTTCTATTCCAGCCTCCTTAGCGGCCAGCAAAGTATTAAGCCTGTCATCAAAGGTATGGGTTGTACAAATCTTAGGATAAAAACTTTCAGAAGTGTTTAAATTATGATTAAGCCGATCAAGTCCTGCGCTTTTGAGTTCCTTGGCCCCTTGAGACGTTACAAAGCCTGTAGAGACACAAATTTCTTGATTTGGAAACTCCAATTTGATTCTCCGGATTAACCTGGATAAACGTTCAATACGCCCCTGCGATGCTCCCCGGCCAGCGTAAACCATACAGTAACGATAAGCTCCTTTGCAATAAGCTTGGCGGGCCTCATCAAACATTTCTTCATCCGACTTAAAACCATACTCTTGAATATCTGCGTCAGAGGATTTAGCCTGAGCACAATAATGACAATCCTCCGGACAATGGCCATTTTGAGCATTGTTGATGATATGAATAACCACCTCT
>JBAXBI010000099.1:0-5463 GCA_037142055.1 Candidatus Omnitrophota bacterium
CCCTTTAGCAAGCAACAAAGAAGCCAAGGTTCCCATCCCAATCCCACCGATACCTATAAAATGATAATGTTTGCTTTTCATGAACGATCCTTCAAATAATCAACCCATTTTCTATTTAAATCATTTAAATCATTAATATGCATATAAATCTTTGGTAACGCATCTACAAAACGACTATTCTCTTTCAACTCGTGACAAAGTTTAAAAAAACGTCCATCACCTAGTTGAGTTATCATAAAATTAACAATACTAGCTGACTCTGCATAAAAAAGACTTACAATTTTCTGATCAGAATTACTATATAATCGCATATCTGTTAACTGTGATAAAGGAATAAATTGTCCATTTTCTAAAGCCTCCTGAACAATCTTATTTGTCCCTATTCGCTTGGCCTTTTCTTGATACATGGCTACCCCTTCATCAAACCATAATGGCACATTAGCATAAGGCCCAACATACTCATGAAGAATAATATGCCCTAACTCATGAGGAAGAAGTGAATCAAAAAAACCTTCATCGGAGGGATAAGTCTTTATAGTTTTTGCTTGAACTAACGAAGCTCCATGCGACCACCCAGCTTGCCCCCCTTTTTTGATATAATCATTTTGATCACTATAAATATAAATTACAGCTCTTTTCTCTCCTGACCAGCTTTGGAAACGTGAGATCCCTAAGTTTTCTGAAACACTCATAAAACTCTCCTGAGCTGAATCCAAAACAGTTTTGACAAAATCTTCTGGAACATTGCTACGATAATTAACAATAAAATTATCTCCCTTTAACATTTCCCAATCTTTAGCTTGAACCATAGGACAAATAACGGCTCCAAATAAAACTATCAGAATCAGGGCTTTGCAAATTTGTTTCATAAGCTCTCCAAAGCCGTTGCTAAATTCTCAGCAGGTTGTTGATGAAACAGATCTTTTGTCCTCTCTCGCCAGGCTTCTCTATCAAAATTAGCTTGCAACAGAGTCTCAATAGAATCTTTCAATACCAAGCTTGTTAAGTCTTTCTGTTCGATAATTTTTGCTAAGCCTTCCTTCTCAAGAACCTGAGCATTATATTTTTGATGCCCGTCAGCTAAAGGGTACGGAACTAAGACACATGGCAATGCGAAAAATCCTAATTCCGAAACCGTTGCTGCACCAGCTCGGGAGATAACTATATCGGCAACTGCATAAACCTCTTCGATAGGACTAATAAATTTGTATACTTTTACAGGCAATCCACGCTCTTGATACCTCTGGGCGTACAAAGAGTATTCTTTGGCTCCTGTCATATGAATGACTTGTAATGATGATTGATTACCAAAAGAGGAAATCATTTCGAAAATTATTTCATTAAGCTTTTGACTTCCCTGACTACCCCCTAAAACCAAAATTGTCTTACGATTCAAATCTAAAGAATACTTCTTAAACAAATCTTCTCGACTTGCTGTCGGTTTTCCTTGATGACATGGGCAACCGGTCAATATAACCTTCTGAGAATTCAAATATTCCTTAGCTCCTTCAAAACTAATAGCTATTTTCTTAACTAACCCAGACAAGAAACGATTAGCTTTTCCAGGAAATACATTTTGCTCATGAATCATAGTTGGAATGTTAAGCACCCTTGCCGCTAACACAACCGCAAAAGAACCGTAACCACCAAAACCAATAACCTTATCCGCTTTTGCTCTATTTAATATCAAGATCGCCTGTACGACAGCTTGCACCATTAAAAAACTAAATCCTAATAAACCAATTATTGACCTATTCGACCATCCTTTAGCATGAATAAGTATCGTCTCATAACCTTGCGCTTTAACTTTTTCTTCCCCCAACCCCAAAACACCCATAAACACAACTTCATGCCCGCGTTTTCTTAAAACATCTGCAGTTTGCAAAGCTGGGAAAATATGCCCTCCCGTGCCACCTGTTGCGACTATGATTTTCATAATGGACTAAAATTTCTGATCGTTGATCTTAGAAACGTTTAAAAGCAATCCGATTGCAATCAAATGAAAGATTAATGCAGATCCACCATAACTAATAAAGGGTAAAGGCAGCCCTTTGGTTGGAAAAGCCCCAATACTAACTCCCACATTAACCATAGCCTGCAGGCCCAACATTAAAATAACCCCAATACTCATAAAATACCCAAAGGACTCATGCGTCTGACGAATCAAACGAATCCCCATCCAAATAAAAAGTACAAATAATACAATAATAGCAATTGCCCCAAGCAATCCTA
Organism: Candidatus Omnitrophota bacterium; assembly: GCA_037142055.1. Classification (GTDB taxonomy): domain Bacteria; phylum Omnitrophota; class Gorgyraeia; order Zapsychrales; family Fredricksoniimonadaceae; genus JACQCF01. The sequence continues at coordinate 2,233 of JBAXBI010000099.1, forward strand.
ATTCTTCTCCGACAATAGAAAGGATAAAATCAGTATGAGCGGCTGGCAGGTAAAATAACTTCTGTTGGCTATGGCCCAATCCAACACCAAAAACTCCGCCCGATCCCAAAGCAATCTGTGACTGTGTCAATTGAAAACCAATGCCCTGGCTATCCTGCCAAGGATCTAGAAAGGCAATAATACGAGCCATGCGATAGGGCTCTTTAACAACTAAATAAATTACAACTGGTATAGCAGATGCCGCAACTAAAGCTAAATGTAAGAATCTCGCACCTGCAATAAACATAAGGCCAAAAACCACAACAGCCATCTCAACAGTCGTCCCTAGGTCCGGCTGTTTAACTGTCAATAAACAGGCTATCCCTACAACAATCATCGGAGGCAAGAATCCTCGTTTAAAATCACGGATCAACTGCTGCTTACGGCTTAAGAAATCCGCTACATAGATAATAACTGCTAATTTAGCAAATTCTGAAGGCTGAAAGTGAAAAACTCCTAATTTAAACCATCGACGGGCTCCATAGCTTTCTGTCCCGACATGAGGAATCAGAACCAAAACCAAAAGCACAATGCTTATTCCCAAAAGAGTCCTTGCATGCGGTTGAATTTGACGATAATCAAGCCCCATCCCCCATAAACAAAATCCTACCCCCATCAGCAAAAACAAGGAATGTCTTTTAAGATAATATAAACTATCATGAAAGTTCTCAAGTGCGTTAACACAACTGGCAGAGTAAATCATCACGATACCAATACAGACCAACGCTAAAACAACTACAGTTAAATTAACCCTGGTTTCTTTCATAAAATTCTTTCCCTTAACACTTCCGTTTCCCTCAAGATGTCAATCATTTAAGTTAACTTTGTCACAATTTCTTTAAATACCCTACCCCTGTGTTCATAATCTTTAAACATATCAAAACTCGCCGTCATTGGAGAAAGAATCACGCAGTCCCCGCTACAAGCCTTCTGACGTGCCAGCTCTACGGCGCTTTCTAAAGAATTAGCAAATTCAACATGAACCACATCAGCAAAAGTCTGACGAATTTGTTCTTTAATTGCCCCAATGGCAATCATATTTTTGACCTTTTCTCCAACCAATGATTTTAAATCATTGTAATCGATATGCTTATCTGACCCTCCACAAATCATAATTAAAGGCTTATGCACAGACTCAAGTGCCCAGCGACCTGCTACAGCTGTTGTAGATTTTGAATCATTGATGTAATCAACCCCATCTAAGGTTCTGACTAATTCTAAGCGATGCTCCACTCCTTTAAATTCTTTAAAAACATTACGGCTAATATCTTCCGATATACCCAATGCTTTCGCTGTTACAAAAGCTGCTCGATAATTAGGATTGGTAATACCTACTGGCGATTGCTGATCATTGAAATACACAACCTCACTTTCAAGCCGCTCAACCAATTCACGAAGTTCTCCTTGCTCAAAATTTATTACTGCAAAATCATTTTTATCCTGATTGGCAAATATCTTTTTCTTAGCATCAAAATATTCATTCAAGTCTTTATGTCGGTCTAAATGGTTCTGACTAAAATTAAGCCACAGCGCTACATGAGGTTTAAAATGAATTGTAGATTCTAATTGAAATGAACTTATTTCCAATACCACAACATCTGCAGGATTAAGACTCAACACATGGCTAGCAAACGGACTGCCGATATTCCCACACAAACAAACATTCTTTCCAGCTTTTCTCAAAATTTCAGCAATCAAAGTCGTAGTCGTCGTTTTCCCATTGCTTCCAGTGATTGCTACAATGGGACAGGGACAAAGTCGAAAAGCCAACTCAACCTCTCCCATCACCTCAATGCCTTTTTCCTTGGCCCACTTGGCCACTTGACTATCAATACGAACCCCAGGGCTTAAGACAACATAATGACTATCTTGAATAAACTCTTTAGTGTGCCCCCCTTGCTCAATCATACATCCAACAGGGGCAGAGACTACTTCCTTAGAATCTGAAATCTTAGATATTCCGCCTAATCTAAGCACCAAATCAGCAACAGCTAAGCCGCTGCGGGCAGCTCCGATGATAGTAACCTTCTTATTCTTTAAATCAATCATGTTAACGAATTTTAAGTGTAGTTATTGTGAGCATAGCCAAAATGATTGCCAAAATCCAAAAGCGAACAATAATTTTATTTTCATTCCATCCAGATAACTGCAAATGATGATGAAACGGGGACATTTTAAAAATACGTTTACCTGTAAGCTTAAAAGAAAACACCTGTAAAATGACGGAGCTAGCCTCCATTACAAAGACACCACCTAAAACAACTAACCATAATTCCTTCTTAATAAAAATAGCAATCATCCCTAAGCTGCCGCCTAAAGCCAAGGAACCAACATCTCCCATAAAAACACTAGCCGGATAACAGTTAAACCACAAAAATCCTAAAGAGGCCCCCACCATCGCCATACAAAAAACAGTCAACTCGCCTGCTCCTGGGACATGAGGGATTAATAAATAATCGCTCATCGTGATATTCCCTGTAACATAGCTTAAAATCCCTAATGTAAAAGCAACCATCAAAACACACCCAATAGCCAACCCATCAAGCCCATCAGTTAAATTAACCGCATTAGAGGCGGCAACAACCACCAGCACTACCCAAAATATAAAAAACACACCTAAATCAATAATTAAATTCTTTAAAAATGGAACATCTAAACAAGTTGTAATATCTGGATGTAAATAGGCAAACACAGCGACAAACATCGCAATAAGAATTTGCCAAAGGGATTTGACCCGTCCTCTTATACCCCGATGTTTCCCTATACCCCTTAGCTTCACATAATCATCTACTCCTCCTAAAATAGCCAAACACAAGCAAACAAAAAATGTCATCAGAATAAAAGTGTTGCTCAAATTACCCCACAACAGGACCGAGAACAAGATACTTCCAATAATAAAAACCCCACCCATTGTTGGGGTCCCTTCTTTCTTAACCTGAAATTGATCTAAACCAGGAGCATCTGTACGCTTGGCAACTTCACGAACACGATGTTGAAAAACACGGATGAATAACGGGCCCCAGATCACGCATAGAACAAAGGCTGTAAACCCTGCCATACCCGCACGAAAAGTGATGTAGCGGAAAATGTTTAAAGAAGGCCAAATGTAAGAAAAATCCGACAGAAAATAAAACATGTTTTATCCTTAGGCTAAACAGTCGCTTTAGGCGCCATTAATAAGAAATCAATTAC
>JBAXBI010000100.1:0-5457 GCA_037142055.1 Candidatus Omnitrophota bacterium
CTTTCCTCTGCTATTCTAGCAGATCAAAGTGTTGCGCTAGACCCTTGAACCCACAAAATTCTTGCCCTAGTGATTTTTACTAATACAATCTAACTAATTAGGCTTTAGGTTTTTCTGTTCAACGTCATTCCGTATATTTTCATCTTGTCGTTCCCGAATGTATTAATCGGGAACCTAGTACACTAGTAAACTAGATTCCCACTTAAAGCTAGCGGGAATGACAAGCTAATAAAACATAGGGGTGACTTCTAAAGATGATAAGGAGGAGTATATGGTTAAGATGAATGTTGTTTATGAGGGGAATCTGCGCTGTCGTCTGACCCATGAGCAATCCGCTTCAGTGATTGTAACGGATGCGCCTAAGGATAATATGGGGAAAGGCGAGGCTTTTTCACCGACGGATTTAGTAGCCTCAGCGCTTGCTTCGTGTTTGGTTACGGTGATGGCTATTGCAGCAGGAAAGTATAATATTGATCTTCAGGGATTAAAGGTGGACATTCGCAAGGATATGATCATATCTCCCGTGCGCAGAATTGGCACGATCAACGTAGATGTTCATATGCCCAAAGGGATTCCGAAAGATAAACGTCCGTTATTAGAAAATATTGCCTTCAATTGTCCTGTACATAAAAGTTTGCACCCGGATGTGGAAGCCCTTATAAGGTTTGATTACTCAGATTAAAATATGGAAACAATAAAATTTATCGGCCGGGCGTTGCGTTATCGCAATTACCGTTTGTTTTTTGCTGGCCAAAGCGTATCCCTTGTCGGTACCTGGCTTCAGCTGACAGCTCTGCCATGGCTTGTCTATCGAATGACCTCGTCCGTTTTCTTGCTTGGGGTGGTGGGGTTCTTAAGTCAGATTCCAACCTTTATACTAACTCCTTTAGCAGGCGTTCTTATTGATCGTTTTGATCGACGTCGTCTGCTTGTGATCACTCAAATAGCCTCTATGTTACAGGCTTTGATTTTGTGGGTATTGCTTGTGAGTGGCCATATGAGTGTGCCTGCTATTTTAGCCCTTTCATTTTTGCTTGGGCTTATCAATGCCATCGATATTCCGGCCCGCCAGTCGTTTGTGGTGGATATGGTTGAGAGTAAGAATGATTTAGGTAATGCCATTGCGCTTAATTCATCCATGGTTCATGCGGCACGTTTGATTGGTCCTACGATTGCGGGGGTTTTGATTGGGATCGCAGGAGAAGCGAGTTGTTTTTTACTTAATGCTTTAAGCTTTTTGGCTGTTATCTTTTCTCTGCTGAAGATGAACATTCGACCTGTGCTTAAAGCTTCTTCTGATACAAGTCTTTGGCAAGGTATACAAGAGGGGATTTCCTATGTTAGAGGCAGTGTCCCTATGAAAGCCATCTTAATTCTAATGGCAATAGTTAGTCTATCGGGCATGCCATACATGGTTTTTATGCCTGTATTTGCCAAAGATATTTTTAATGGCACACCTTCTACATTGGGATTTCTAATTGCAGCCTCTGGTCTAGGAGCTCTTTGCGGGGCTGTCTATTTAGCATCTCGGCAGGGCATCAAAGGGCTGGGACGCATTATGGCGGGGTCATCGGCGTTGTTTGGTTTGGGGCTTATGGTATTTGCTCTTTCTAAGATTTTGTGGCTGTCATGGGCGGCTATGGTGCTTATTGGTTTTGGTATGATAATCCAATTTGCCGCAAGTAATACAATTTTACAGACGATTGTTGAAGACACTAAACGTGGACGTGTGATGAGTCTTTATACGGTAGCTTTTATGGGAATGACGCCAATTGGGAGTTTTATTGAAGGGGCTTTGGCCCATCGTATTGGTGTTTCAACGACCATTTTTATAGGGGGAGCAGTTTGTTTAATAGCGGCAATAGGTTTTGCCCGTCAGTTGCCGTTTATTCATCAAGCTATCCAACGCCAAAGGGAACAAGAAGCTTTAGAGACTATTGTAGATCCAATAAATTAGATTTTTATTAGAGAAATTAGTGTCGGTCTCTAATTTATTGTAGAATGGATAAATGTTACGAATATATTTTGGCTTATTATTATTTTTATGTTTTCCCTTATTAGCCTTAGGTGCTAATCAAGAATCTTATTCTTCTCCCAGTCAATTGCCTCATGTCAAATCTCAAATGTTAACCGCTGGTTTTTGGATATCTCAACACACCTCCGTTGATAAAATTGTCCTGACGCCTGTACAAATTGATGCCTTCAACAATAACGTTCGCAATCAATTGAAGGTAACGAAAGATATTTTTTCCATAACAGATAATTTTCAAACAGAAGCATTGGTTGATGTTTTTAATAAGAGTTTAGAGAGTTTTAAGAGCAAGGGTTATTATACATTCGATGGAACACAAAACAACATTGAGCTTTTAGAGAAAGCCAAAAACAATGAACATTTAAGTGGTTTAGTTCTAGGGGTTGCGCCTCGTTATGGAATAGTTGTTTCAAATACCGATCAGAGATTCTTACCGACCATAGAAGGCCTCTATGCTCAAAAAGGAGGGATTGACTTTGATGAGCTTCAAAACAGTGGCTTAAATTTAGGAACAGCAGTTGCGGTGGTCCATCAAAGTCGCGATAGAAAATGGCTCTATGTGTTATCTGCTTTAAGTGATGGATGGGTTGAGGCTAAAGATATTGCTATAGCGGATGTTAAAGCGGTTAAGAATTTTGTTCAAGCTAAAGAGTTTATCGTAGTGACTTCACCTAAGGCTGATATTTTCTTAGATGAACAAATGACTCGGTTTCAAGATTATGTCCGTATGGGCGTTAAACTTCCTTTACTGGAAGAAAATAATAATGGCTGGGTCATACAGTTACCCATCAAGGACAAGGAAGGACAATTACAGCTCAAAAAAGGGTATATTCCGAAACAGCAAGCCCATCGAGGGTATTTACCGTATACAGCTAGAGCCATTTATACTCAAGCCTTTTTGATGTTGGATAAACCTTACGGATGGGGAGATATGAAGGGCCATCAGGATTGTTCAAGATTTTTACAAATGGTTTATGCAACTGTCGGCATAGAATTACCACGTGACTCTAAGAATCAGGCGCAGGTGGGAGAAGAAATTGTCTCATTTGGCGAGAAGGTATCAAATAAAGAAAAACTTGAGGGTTTAATAAAAGTTCAGGGAGCGTTGATTATTCTTCCAATGAAAGGCCATATTATGTTGTATCTTGGAAATGTCAATGGGATCCCATTTGTAATTCATGAGACTTCAGGATATTCTCAAACAAAAGGAGAGATGCAAGTTAAGTATACGTTAAATCGTGTGGTGGTTTCTGACCTGTCTTTAGGCGAGAATTCTGCGAAAGGTTCTTTGCTGAGGCGTTTAACAAAAATTGTTGAGGTAAAATAAGATGAGTAGTTTAAAGATTAAAGAAATAAGTATTTGTCCATTACAGGCTCCATTGTTACAACCTTTTCGTATTGCCATTGGGCAGCATAATATTTTGGATAATCTTCTTCTCACGCTTAAGTTGGCTGATGGAACAATTGGTTACGGGGAAGCCGCTATTGCCTCCCATATTACAGGCGAGACTATTGAGAAGACGAAGGAAAACCTATCCATAGCCGCGGATTGTCTTAAGATTTATGAAGCGAGTGATTATTTAAAGATTTCTCATTGGTTGCATAGTTCTTTTGTTAATAATAAAGCTGCGGTCGCGGCCATAGAGATGGCCCTGCTGGATGCTTTAACTCGTAGTATGAAAATTCCTTTATGGCGAATGTTTGGGAGCAAAGCACATCGATTAACGACGGATATTACTATCGTGATTGCCACTTTAGAGGAAACGCAAGCCAAGGTAAAAGAATTCTATAGAAGAGGATTCAGGTCTTTTAAGGTTAAGGTTGGCTCTGATATGGATTTAGATTTCAAACGCGTGCAGGCAGTCGCTCATCTGGCGCCAAGGGCTCAAATTATTCTTGATGCCAATCAAGGTTTTGATGCAAAGCAAACCTTAAAGTTTCTTAAAGACCTTGATAAGGCGGGGATTAAATTAGACTTAATTGAACAGCCGGTCGCAAAGGGGGATATTGAAGGACTTAAACGTGTGAGTCGTCTATCTAAGGTGCCTGTTTGTGCTGATGAGAGCGCGTCTTCCATTACGGATGTGATTGGTTTAATCAAAGAAAAGGCAGTAGGCGTCATTAACATTAAGCTTATGAAAACGGGTCTGATACATTCTTTTGAGATTGCCCGACTGGCGAAAGCTCATAACTTAAAGATTATGATCGGTGGCATGATGGAAAGCAATGTGGCCATGACTGCGGCGGCACATCTCGCTTCTGGTTTTGGTTGTTTTGATTTTGTTGATCTTGATACGCCATTTTTTATTAAAGGAGAGTTGGCAAGGAATCCTTACCTTAGCGATAGTGGAGTGTATGATTTATCGAAGGTAAAAATAGGCATTGGTATCAAGCCCGTATGATTCATAACCCCTTTGCACTTATTGCAATTTTATTGTTGATTGAAACAGGCATTCTTTTTTTAGCTAAACACCCACGTTCTTCAAAGTTCTTCGATGTTCTCCCATCAGTATTTTGGATTTATTTTCTTCCAATGTTAGCCTCAAGCTTTGGGCTTATTGATTCACAAGCAGCCATCTATTCTAAGATTACAACCTATCTGTTGCCGATGTCTCTTTTTCTGCTTTTGATGACGGTAGATATTAAAGGTATTGTACGTTTAGGACCCAGGGCATTGAGTATGTTTTTTATTGGTACTGTGGGCATTGTGTTGGGAATGGTTGTTGTTTTTGTTTGCTTTAAGAATGCAATTGGAGCACAGTTTTGGTCGGGATTTGCTGCGTTATCAGCTTCTTGGACAGGTGGAAGTGCCAACATGATCGCAGTTAAAGAAGCAATAGGGACGCCTGATGCAGTTTTTCTACCTATGGTGATTGTGGATACCATTGTTCCTTATGTGTGGATGGCTATGATGGTCGCTTGTGTTGGGTTGGCACCAGCTTTTGACAGGTGGAACCACTCGGATAGAACGATACTCGATGATTTAAATCAGAGGATTAAGACCTTAGCTACGACTAAGTCAAAGAAGTTAACTTTTAAGACAACAGTGGGGCTGATTGTCTTAAGCGTTGCGGGAGGCCTCTTGTCGATCTATGTGGGACATTTTTTACCGGAGATTAAGGGAATTATTTCTACCTACGCATGGACCATTATTGTGGTTTCTTGTTTGGGTATTTTATTGTCTTTAACAGGTGCTAGGAAATTGGAGGCCTATGGTACGAATAAGGTCGGTTATTTTATTTTATATTTTGTTCTAACGTCCATTGGAGCTAAGGCCAGCATTAATCATATAGGAGTGGCATTGATACTGATTGCAGCAGGATTTTTGGTAGTCATTATTCATGCAGTCATTTTACTAATTGCCGCAAGACTTATGCGCGCTCCTTTGTTTTTGGTTGTTGCCGCTTCTCAAGCTAATGTAGGAG
>JBAXBI010000101.1:0-5326 GCA_037142055.1 Candidatus Omnitrophota bacterium
ACGATGGATTTCTTCATCTGATCTTCCATCTTAAGTAATCTCTCGCTTTCCTTTTGCTCAAGACGAATTAAAGGAATCTTGGTCCATTGCGAGACTACCTTCGCGATATCATCATCGGTAATAGTTAAAGAAGCGTCATCACGTTTTTGCATCCACTCTAGCCTCTTACGCTCTAGCTCCTCACGAATCTCACGTTCCTGATCGCGCATTTTTGCCGCTCGCTCGAAATCCTGACTCTTGATAAAAGCTTCTTTTTCTTTACGTAACTGCTCAATCTTTTCTTCCAACTCTTTAATAGCATCAGGAACAACCATTGCCTGTAAACGAGCTTTGGCTCCAGCCTCATCTAGAATATCTACTGCCTTATCCGGCAGGAAACGATTCGATATATATCGATCGGATAAACGAGCCGCAGCTTCTAAAGCTTCATCTGAGAACTTAACCCGGTGATGAGCTTCATATTTATCCCGTAAACCTTTAAGAATAAGAATGGTTTCATCAACGGATGGAGGATCAACGATAATCGTCTGAAAACGCCTCTCTAAGGCTGCATCTTTCTCAATGTTCTTTCGATATTCATCTAAAGTAGTGGCCCCGATACACTGAATCTCACCACGAGCTAAAGCTGGTTTTAAGATATTAGCGGCATCGATGGCTCCCTCTGCTGCACCAGCTCCAACCAACGTATGAATTTCGTCAATAAAAAGTACAATTTTGCCAGAACGCTTAAGTTCATCCATAACCGCTTTAATACGTTCCTCAAATTGACCTCGATACTTAGTACCGGCAATCATCATGGCTAAGTCCAGCACCACAATCGTCTTTTCTCGTAAGATTTCCGGCACATCGCCAGAGACAATCTGTTGCGCTAATCCTTCAACGATAGCAGTCTTACCAATACCTGCTTCCCCTAGAAGCACTGGATTATTTTTAGTTCGCCTGGAAAGAATCTGAATAACACGTTCAATTTCATTCTTTCGTCCAATAACAGGATCTAATTTACCATCCTTAGCTAATTTATTTAAATTACGACCATAAGCATCAATGGCAGGAGTCTTTCCGGTCTTAGCGGTTTCTTGTTGTTGACCGTATCCTGCTACACCAGAACCTAATAGTTCCATTACTTCATTGCGTAATTTTCCTAAATCTAATCCTAAATTTAATAAAACACGATAGGCCATTCCTTCGCCTTCTTTAACTAAGCCCAGAAGCAAGTGTTCTGTTCCAATATAGTTATGCCCTAACGCTCGAGCTTCCTCTGCAGAAAGTTCAAGAGCTTTCTTAGAGCGCGGCGTAAAGGGAATATCCCCAGCAACCTGTGTTTGAGGTCCGGGTTGGACTAATTTCTCAACTTCTAGACGAATTGTTTCTAAGTCTAGTCCAAGCTTTTGTAAGACTGCGGCGGCAACACCTTCCCCCTCGCGGATAAGTCCTAACAATAAATGTTCTGTACCAATATAATCATGGTTAAAACGCCTTGCCTCTTCCTTGGCATAGACAATAACTTTGCGTGCACGTTCCGTAAAACGATTAAACATCCTTGCCTCCTAACTTTTGACGAATGACCGACGCCCTTTTGGTGTCGCGTTCAAAGGCATTAAGCTTCTTGCCTTCAATTTTCTGTAAGTGTGCTGGCTGAATGACGATGAACAGTTCATTAAGCGCCTTATGGTTGACGTTTTTTAATATTCCTGTATCAATTCCCAATCGCACCATCGAAAACAATTCAATGGCCTCTTGGCTTGATATAATCCGAGCTGTTCTAAGCAGCCCCCAACAACGACATATTTTATCCTCGAGCATCGGACGATTCTGCAGTAATAATGCTTGTCTGGCCTGTTCTTCCTGCTCGATGACCTGACGGATAAGACCGTTAATATTTTGAATAATATCTAACTCACTATGCCCCAACGACACTTGATTGGAAATCTGATAGAAATTACCAGAGGCTTGTGTTCCCTCTCCATAAAACCCACGGCTAGCAAAAGATAATTTAGAAATAGCCGCTAGAACTTTATTAATCTGTTTGGTCATCACTAGCGCTGGTAAATGCATCATCACCGATCCACGCATCGCAGTTCCGGTATTGGTCGGACATGAGGTCAAGTAGCCCCAATTCTCAAGATAAGCGAACTCAATCTCTTTTGAAAGAGTATCGTCGATAGCATTGATAATATCCCACCCTTCCGTCAAATTCAATCCCGAGCGCATGACCTGAATACGTAAATGATCTTCCTCGTTAACCATAATCGAAACAATTTCCTCTGCTGAAACCAAAAGACCTTTCCCTTCAGGGTTAGAGGCATGTTCGTGGCTCATTAAATGACGTTCAACCAGCATCTGACGATCAACTTGGTCTAATTCATTCATATGAAAGAAGGTTGCGCCTTTAAGAAATGGCACATGAGTCACAACCTTCTCAAACGTATGAAGAGTTGTTTCTAAATCTTTTTTTGTTGATCGACTGGGAAAAGGAGTATTAGCTAAGTTACGAGCCAGACGAATACGTGAAGACATAACAATGTTCGCCGAAGGTCCTTCGCCTCTAAGCCACTCTCCCGTATGAGTAAGTAATTCTTCAATTTTCATATCAACTATTTTCCAATTCTTTAATTTTATCCCGCAACATTGCAGCTTTCTCAAAATCCTCAGCTGTAATGGCAATATGTAATTGTTTTTTTAAATCTTCTAGACTATTCGACGGTAAAAGAGCTGCAGCTGTCGTTACCGCCACAGGCGTCTGTGCTGTTGAGTTAAAAGGCGTCTTGCCTAAATGACTGCTAGAACCATGGATTTTACGCAAAAGACCACTGAGATGCTCCTTAAAAGACAAATAACATTGACTACATCCCAATCGACCGAATTTACGAAAATCCTCATAATTAAGGCCACACCCAGAACATTTAAGAATTCCTTCCTTTGAATCTTTAGATACTGGCGTAGCTTGTGACAACCCCGCTAAGAGATCAGCTAAACCAAACTGCTGTTCCATCTGCGAGCTCTTTTGACGAGCACACTCTTCGCACAGATGCATTTCTGACATCTGTTCATCAACGATTTCAGTTAAATGTACCGTAGCTTTCTTCTTCCCACAAATATCACACTGCATAACGGATGCCATCCTTTTTAGTTGATTCTTTAAAAGCCTTAAGCAATTTCAAGGTTACAGGCCCAGGTTTACCAGTACCTATGGTACGACCATCCACCTTGACAACTGGTATGAGTTCTGCTGCTGTCCCTGTTAAGAAACATTCATGACTATTATACACCTGATGACGGCTGATAGTGCCTTCATATGTTTTGATTTTAAGTTTTGTTGCAATATTTAAAATAGCCTCTCGAGTGATCCCTTTAAGGCGTCCATACATAGGAGTTAAGAGTTCGCCATTTTTGATAATAAAAATATTATCTCCCGTACATTCAGCTACATAGCCTTGAGCATCAAGCATAATAGCCTCAACATACCCGGCATTAGTCGCTTCAATCTTAGCTAAAATATTATTAAGATAGTTAAGCGATTTTAACTCCGCATCCAAGGCATTAACATGATTCTTCGTTGTTGGCACTGTAATGATTTCCATCCCCTTCTGATAAAGCTCAGCAGGATACAATGTAATCTTATCAGCAATAATAATAACGTTAGGAAACCCGAAACATTTACGTGGATCCAATCCCAAATCCCCCTCGCCACGGCTGACGATTAAACGAATATAACCATCCTTAATCTTATTAATCTTAAGCGTATCAACAACCGCCTTGGTCATTTGTTCTTTGGTCATTTTAGGATCAATTAAAAACGTATGAAGTGTTTCATAAAGACGTTCGATATGTTCATTTAAACGAAACACCAAGCCATTATAAGAACGAATGCCTTCAAAAGCTCCATCTCCATAAAGAAACCCATGATCAAAGACAGAAACCATGGCCTGATCCTTACTCACAAATTTTCCATTGAGATATATCTTCATAATTACCTTTCCTGCCTGCCAACAGGCAGGTCTAACAAACCATCTTTAATACGAATTATCCTTTGCGTCCTACGAGCAATTTCTAAGTCGTGAGTCACAATCACAACTGTTTGCCCACTTGTTTTATTCAAATTTAATAGTACATCAATAACCATACTCCCACTTTGAGAATCAAGATTTCCTGTGGGCTCATCACAAAAAACGACTTTCGGGTTATTCATCAAAGAACGAGCAATAGCGACTCTTTGTTGTTCACCACCCGAGAGTTGATTAGGCCGATGAGAAGTTCTAGCCCCTAGCCCAATTTGTTCTAGTAATTTTACCCCGTCATTCTCAATTGCGCTTGTTTTTCTTGAATTATTTTTAACCATTGCTGGCAAAATAACATTTTCAAGTGCGGTTAACTCCGGCAGCAAATGGTACGACTGAAAAACAAAACCCATTTGGCTGTTGCGAAGCAAAGAACGCTGCTGGTCATTTAAACCGTAAACATCTTGACCATTAAAATGAATCTTACCTTCAGTAGGCTCATCTAAAGCTCCTAAAATATGAAGTAACGTCGATTTACCAGCACCTGAAGGACCTACGATCGCTACAACCTCTGCAGCAGCAATCTTTAAATCAATGCCTTTAAGCACATGAAGCAAATACGATGCTTCCTTATAGGTCTTATGAACATTATTGACTTCCATGAGTGTATTATTCATATCGTAACGCTTCCACAGGTTCTAAACGTGCTGCTTTTAAAGCCGGATAAACGGTTGCTCCAAATGTTATAATCATCGCAGATCCAACAATCATTCCAATATCTGAAGCTTGGATTAATACCGGCAAATGATCTAAATTGTAAAATTCACCTGGCAACTTAATAAACTGATACTTCTTAAGCAATAAACAGACTCCTACACCGCCGATAAAACCCCAGAATGTTCCAGTTGCGCCTATAGCCAGACCCTGAATCATAAAAATACGTGTGATGGCAGCCCTTGAGACACCAATGGATTTTAATATGCCTATATCCTTAATTTTGCTTGTGACGGTTACAATCAAGGTGCTGATGATGTTAAAGGAAGCCACCAACACAATAAGGGTCAGAATAATAAACATGGTAAACTTCTCCAGCCGAAGAGCAGCAAAATAGCTAGCATTATCTTCCATCCAAGTACGAACTATAAAAGAAAAACCTATATTGTCATAAACACCTTTTTTTATTTCCATCGCCGCATCAGGATTGTGCAATTTCAAACCAATACCTGAGACTATAGCGGAGCTAAGATGAAAAATCTCCTGGGCCTTGTGAAGATCCACTAAAACCAAATTCATATCATAATCATACATCCCCGACTTAAAAATACCTG
>JBAXBI010000102.1:0-5319 GCA_037142055.1 Candidatus Omnitrophota bacterium
TTAAAGCATTGGCTGATGCAACCTTATCCTCTACAGAGGACGATTGAGCTGTTTGGCCCCATTGGCTTCTTAAACGAGTCACTTCCTCCAAGATGCCTTTTTCATGGGCGGCATAACCTTTAACAGTGCTAACCAAATTTGGGATCAAATCAAATCTTCTTTGAAGTTGATTTTCCACCTGTGCCCAACTGGATTTAACCTGTTGGTCTAAACTAACAATCTGGTTGTATCCACTTTGATACCAACCAAAAGCCATTATCCCCAAAACTACAATTACACCTAAAGCAATCAATACATTTTTCATATTTCCTCCTTTAATGATCTACCAGCTACCACTTCCACCACCACCACCACTCATACCCCCACCAAAACCACCAAAACCACCTGAACTTCCGCCACCAAAACCTCCACCACCTCCGCCGCCGTAATAACCATAGCCACCTACACCAGTCCGTCCAAAAGAGGAAGCGGAAAATATAAAAAAAAGTATAAAAACTAAAACTATAAGCCAACGTCCAGAATTATCTGCATGGACTCTGCTATACATTGCTGTTTCCTGGCCAGTAATACTAACATTGGCTTCCTTTGCAATCAAACTAATAATTGCCTTTGATCCTTGCAGAACCCCATTGGAGATTTGTCCCTGTTTAAACGCAGGAACTACAATTTGATTGATAATTTGAGAAGAAATCGCATCTGTTATGACGCCTTCTAAACCATAGCCTACTTCAATACGCAGCTTATGGTCCTGACTTGCAATTAAAAATAGAATGCCGTTATTTTTGCCCTTTTGTCCAATTCCCCATTTTTTAAAAAGTTTGACGGCATAACCTTCAATAGTTTCAGGTTGGGTAGTCTCTACAGTGACGACAGCGATTTGAGCGGTCGTTTTAGACTCTAACTCAGTTGCAAAGGTATTGATAGCCTGCCAATCTGCTGGATTAATCACCTTTGCAAAATCATTCACATACCCTAGAGGTGAAGGCAACTGGGAACTATCCTTAGCCCAAGAAAGAGAAGAAAATACACCTATTAACAGGAGTACAAGAATTCCACTGGAGAATAATCGTTTTATCATTTTAAGGGACGTTTTTTCTTTCTAGGAGTTGCTTTACGCGGGACTACAGCAGAAGTTTTTGATGAAGAATTCTTCACTTGATACTTAACCCAAGCACTGGCATGTTTCTTAAGCCAGTCCTCCGCGGCCACTTCAAAACCAATGTCATAACCAGCAATCTCGCTTTCAAGCCACTTATGCCGATTAATTTCTGCGATAACTTTTCTATTACGTAATAGTTTTCTAGCTTCAACATGCATATAACTAATATTTTAACCCTACCTATGCCTTTACGCAAGACTTTCCGTGTAAATAAGTGGGAAATATTTAACATCCCGTTCCATTAGTCACGCAGATATCATCTCCAGCTTTAAAAACTACCCCATCATTACCAATAACAGGTAGGTTACGTGACTGAGAGCAAGAACTATTTCCATAAGTATCTGGACCATAAGATGATATTACATAATATTTGAGATTGAGGGATAAAATGTATTGATAATCCATACCAGTCTTAAATGGGTCAGTTAATTGAGAAGTGACAATTTGAGGTGCTTCAGTCATCAGAGAACTAGTTAACGTGGATCCTGATGTACTATCGACATTAAAAACAACAAATCCTCCTGATACACAAGGACCTGTTTGAGTATAATTACTGCCTGCAAGATAGTAAGGATAAACAGAAGGCTTATGAAGAGCGTAATAAGATTCAACAGCAGTTTGTAATGTTTGTAATTCTCCTTTAACCTTAGCAATATTTCCAGAATCAAGCATCCCCTTTATACGTGGGATAGCAATGGCAATAAGAATGCCCAGCACTGAAAGAATGACTAAGATTTCTATTATTGTAAATGCTTGTTTATTCTTTTTCATTAACAAAGTTACCTTGTCTTAGAATTATCTATGACCTTCCCCAATTCAGTGGACGTTTTGTTAAAATAGTTATTCGCCTAAAAATTGAAGATTGCGATCCGGCTTATTTTCATATTTTTTAGCAAGTAAAAGAAATTTTGTGCAATGCTCTTTGACTTGCCTATCTTTTATTCTTGAAATTGCTTCTTCTAATTCTCGAATAAAATATGGAAGCTGTAACTGATTAAACATTGTCAGCCCATAGGGTTCTATAAATCGCAAACAAATTGAGCTTTGATTGTTATAATTTTCTTCAACCAGATGAGATAAATGACTATTGATATCTGGTAACACTTCAACAATTTCATCATTGTTTGTATTCACAATTTGCGCATCAACACCCATTTTTTCTCCTTTTAATACAAGAAATTCTTGTTTAAACAAAATCATTTGTCTTTCATACTCAAACGGACTCAAATACCCCAGCGTCGAATGAGCCCGTTTGTGATTATAATACATCTCGACGTATTCAAAAATTCTTCTTTTTGCTTCGTCCCGAGTCCTGAACTTATGCCGATGAACAAATTCGACCTTGAGCGTATGGAAGAAACTCTCAACGACGGCGTTGTCCCAACAGTCGCCCTTCCTGCTCATACTGCCGATAAACTCATTCTGAACCAGTATCGCCTTAAAATCGTTCCCGGCATACTGACTGCCGCGATCCGTGTGACAGATAAGCCCCTTCGACGGGTTACGCCGCAGGATTGCCTGATTCATGGCTTGTGTAGTCAGCGTGTCGGCAATAGTTTTGTCCATTGCCAGCCCAACGACGCCACGTGAGAATAAATCCAGCACAACCGCCAGATATAACCAGCCTTCAAACGTCCAGATGTAGGTTATATCCGATACCTAAACGGCATTAGGCTTCTCGACCACAAAGTTCCGATTTAGAACATTCGGCCAGACCGGATAATCGTGTTTCGAGTTTGTCGTCACACGGAACTTACGCCTCTGGACGGCTACAATTCCAGCCGCTCGCATGACCTTGGCCACACGATTCTCCGAACAGCGAATATGCCTGACTCTGTTCAGTTCGTCCCAGATCCGTGGGCTGCCATAACCTTGGTCATTCTCCCAAAACACCTGCTTTATTTCAATGAGCAGCTTTTCGTTTTCAATCCGACGCTGACACTTAGACCGCTTCTTGTATGCGTAATACCCGCTCCTCGATACTTCCAATGCCCGGCACATTTTGTCGAGCGGAAAAACCAAACGGTTCTCGTCTATGGACCAGAACCGTTCCCGGTCGGTTTTGAAAATATGCCGACTGCTTTTTTAGGATGTCACGCTCTATCTCGACTTCCTGAAGCTGACGCCGAAATGCCGCCAGTTCGATCAGATGGCCCTTACCGGGAAAGGCCTTATCCCCATTGTCGCCAAGCTGCTTTTTCCAGAGATAAAGTCGGTTAACATCGATGTCAAGGCTTCGGGCCACCTCCGTGACCTTGTGCCCGCCCTCTGTGACCATCTTGACCGCTGAGAGCTTAAAATCCCAGTCAAACCGCCGCTTTTTGCCCTTTTCCCCTTCCATTGGACACCTCACGTTTTTGAGCTGGTTCTCATGCTAAAACCATCTTTTCGTTGTGTCCACTTTTTCGGTGGAAGATCACTAATCTCTTAGTCTTGAGCGGATTTGATAGGCCATGACACCAAAGGCGACAGAAACGTTGAGTGAATTTTTAATACCGGCCATGTCTATTTCAACGGCTGCATCACAAATTTTAAGCCATTCATCGGAAACGCCTGAGATTTCATTGCCTATCACAAGACACAATGACGCTTTAGGAATAAACTTATCATAGGCAACAGAATCTTGCATTTGCTCTAAAAGCACAATTTGATAGCCTTGGGCCTTTAGCTCTTTTAAAAGCTTTAAACCATCTTCGCGATACTCCCAGGGAACATGATCTTCAGCACCTAAGGCAGTTTTGGCAATGCCCCCTTGCGGCGGATAACCTGTGATGCCGCAAAGCCAAATTTTCTCAATCCCCGCCCCGTCAGCCGTTCGAAAAATGGAACCAACATTATGCAAACTGCGGATATTATTTAAAACTACACAAAAAGGCAGGCGCGACTCAATAAGCTTGCTAGTCTGACGGGTGACGATTTCTTCGTGGGTTAATTTGCGCATACGAATCACACTTAATAAATACAAGCTTCATGTTAATAATTGTACACTTGATAAAATGTACAGTATTAAAGAGCCCCTGTCAATGAACCTACGGGTAGTTTATTTGTTCAACTTGACTCCTGCATAACCTTAATCACTTCATCATCGACATTGTACTGCCGCAAATACTCTACATCAGCAGTAACAAGTCCGTATGTTGAATGGCTTTCTTTAATGCGTCCTATAAGTTCAGATGTATCCATCCCCTGTTTGGTCCAATTCACAATTTGGTCCATGGTAATGTGATTATTTATTATGTCATTCACTCGAAAACCGAACTCTAATTGTTTTCTTGCCAATTCCTCTTTACTTTGTCGGATTTGCTCTTCTAATATCTCTACCTTCTGTTGCATCTTTTGTGACAGATTCCTTTCTTGATTTAGGTTAACCGTTAAATCATTATTCTTACGCTGTTGATCGGCTAATTCTGCATGGTTGTTTTGCAATTGATTTTTAGTTGTATACAATTCATGCTCTGTATTTAACAATTTGCTTTGTCTTTCCTTCAATAAATCTTGAACGTTGGATAATTGTTCCCTGGTCATATTCAAACTATTCTGACTAAGCTCCAATTCCCGCTTAGAACTTGCTAAATCAATTTGACTTCTATCCAGTTCCCTTCGCAGGGAGCCTAATTCGGTGGTAATTTTTTGCAGTTCTTCCTGTAATTGTTTGGATTCGCTTGCCCGTTGTGGCAAGAGCCAAAGGCTACAGCCAACAAGATTATATAATACAAATCCCACAATAAGGATCATTCCCACCAAAGGCCAATACCTCTGCAATCGGCCCTTGCTGCTTAAATACTGCTGTTTTATAAAATTGATGACGGTCTTTAACAAGATAATCCTTTCAATCAAACCTATAATCTTCCAGCCCAAGATAGTTCCTAAATTAAGATAGTCTGCTTGAGTAAGCAAATGCTTGGCTTGGGTTAAACTTGACTCCTGAACTTTCTGAAGATCCGGTAACTTTTGTGGAAGGTCTATACTTGGAACCTCAACAGTCGCTTTGGGCTCAGGGCTTGGCGAAAAGGTATTGGGTTGGGTAACATCTAGTGCCGCCTTAGACTGTTTTATTTGGTAAACCTTGCCCGTTTTGGTCAATTGCCCCCGGTCGATAAGCCTTCCTAGTTTCCTGTAAGACATCACTAAAGATATGCTAAAGTGACCCGACACCTCAT
>JBAXBI010000103.1:0-5318 GCA_037142055.1 Candidatus Omnitrophota bacterium
GATGCGATTGATCTCCGCCAACTCTGGTTCGCTTTCCACATTAAAAAGCAGAATCCCTGTTTTTATAGCAAAGGCGATTTCTTCCTCAGTCTTGCCAACGGATGCGAAAACAATTTTCTTTGGGTCTACCCCTACCAGCAAAGCTTTCTTAAGTTCACCAACAGAAACAATATCAATGCCCGCGCCTAAATCCACCAAACTTTTAATCACAGCCAAGTTGCCATTAGACTTCATCGCAAAACAAACAAGAGGATTAACTGGTGCAAAGGCTTTCTGGATCTTTAAGAAGTGATCCGTTAAAGTCTTATAGCTATACAAATAAAAAGGAGTTCCGACGGATTTGGCAACCGTTGCAACCTTTACATTTTCACAATATAGTTCAGCGTTTTTAGATTTAAAATCGTGCATTTATCCCTTATGTGTCATTGCTTCTCTGCCAACTTTATGGCGGAGAAGCAATCTTTAAACATGTTCAACAGATTACTTCGTCACTTCGTTCCTCGTAATGACACTGTCCAATTATCCAACTGCTTTTTCACCAACTCTGGATTCGTGGAGCCTAACGAAAATTTAATTTTAACAGAGGTTTTAGGATTGAAAAGTTCTTTTACATCCTCCTCAAACTTAAGGGAAAACTCTTTAAGTTCATCTAAAGTTAACGATGAAATCGCTTTGCCCTTATCTAAACATCCTTTTACCAACTTTCCTAAAATATCATGGGCATCGCGATAGGCAACGCCTTTTTTAATCAAATAATCCATCACATCAACGGTAAAGAAGCTTTCATCCTTCACTCGCCAATCAATGGAAGATTTATCAACCTTTAAAGAACTAAAAATCTTAGCCATCACCTTAAGCATGACCTCAATGGTCTCAACCGTATCAAAAAGCGCTGGCTTATCCAACTGCATATCACGATTATAGGTTAGAGGCAACGCCTTCATAAGCACATGCAACCCAGTTAAATGTCCAATAATCTTTCCTGTTGAGCCTCGCACCAATTCCAACACATCGGGATTCTTCTTATGAGGCATAATTGACGAACCCGTGCAAAAGGCACTATCAATATCAACCAAACTAAATTCTTTAGAAGCCCATAAGATTAGATCTTCAGAAATGCGTGATAGATGATTTGCCACAATAGCCCCGCTGCTGACTAATTCTAAAATAAAATCCCTATCAGAGACCGCATCCATACTGTTGGCGGCGGTTTGTGCAAATCCCAAAAGCTTAGTAACATATTGCCGGTCAGTCTTTAAAGACGTCCCTGAAAGTGCGCAGCTGCCTAAAGGCATAATGTTGGTACGCTTAAAACAATCGCATAAGCGCCCCTTATCCCTCTCGAGCATCTCTACATATGCCAACATATGATGCGCCAATAAGACTACTTGCGCAGATTGCAAATGGGTATAGGCTGGAATGATCACATCAGCATTAGCTTTAGCAAAACCGACAATGGACTTTTGTAATTCAGTAACTTCATTGACCAAATTCATCAAATGATGAAGACAATACAACTTCACATCTAAAACCACCTGATCATTTCGTGAACGGGCAGTATGTAGCTTATCAGCAGGTTTTCCAATAGCCGCTTTTAGCCTATTTTGGATATCCGTATGAATATCTTCAGCCTTAGGGTCATACTTAAACTTCCCAGACTCAATCTCAGCTAAAATTTTCTTAAGACCAGCAACGATCTTTGCCGCATCGGCTTGTGGAATTATCCTCTGCTTACCTAACATCTGCGCATGAGCAATGGAACCAATCACATCATATTTAGCTAAACGATGATCGTAGCTGATGCTGAAGGTAAACTGATCAGCCAACGGATCTGATTTCTTATCGAATCGTGCTCCCCAGAGTTTACTCATAGTGACCTTTCGGTTACATCTTATGTCACCCTCGAATGTTTTAGTCGAGGGTCCAGTTCTTTAAATTAACTTAAAATATAAATCTTCCCAATTAGGATTCTTTTCTTCAATCAATCTTAACTTCCAAGACCTATTCCAATGTTTTAATTACTTTTCTCTTTCAATTGCACTTCTTACATCGGCCGTTGATTCGTAATATATAAGTATATTTAAATCATATTTCTTTGCAAAACCTTCAACAAATTTCTCTTTATGCTCATAAACTCGTTTGATCAAATTATTAGTTACACCAATATATAATGCACCGTTTCTTTGATTTGTTAAAATGTACACATAATATTGCATACACTGGATGCCCGACTAAAGCATTCGGGCATGACGAATAATATTAATACGGCATTCCCAAAATAATAATTAGACTATGGATGATAAATTTTAAAAGAAACAACCTCAATAATACCTTCGAAATCTGTGTCTAGTGACCAGACAGGAACATCATGTTCATAGGCAATCCATGCAATAAGCAAATCCACTAAATTTTGCTGAATTCCCTTTCGCGCCAACTTAAATCGACTCTCCGCAATTCTTTCCCACACTTTTTCATCAGATACCGATAAATAAGGTAATCCTTCAAACCAATTAGAGAATTTACGAAAATCTTCTAAAGAACGAGCCCCTGACAATACTTCCGCTCTAACAGGACCACATATTGCCACACGGTCATCTGACAACAGGCGACTCAAATGTTCTGTGTATTTAGAATTGCCTGGTTTAAAACATTGAATCCAAATTGAAGAATCAATAAGAATAAGGTTTTGTGCCATTGCTAGCGCGCCCTCGAGACCTTAAGATCTACATCCAAATCCACTTTCCCTAATAATGAACGGATATTTTCAATCTTCCTTTTTCTTAAAAGTTCTTTAAGCCCCAATATGATTGCTGAAGTTTTTGTCTTAACACGTGTAAATCGCATAACCTCATCAATTAGATCTTTAGGTATATCAATAGTTGTTCGCATAAAAACCCTCCTTCTCATATGCATATATTATATTATTCTATGCATATAAAATATATCATCCCTATGCATTATTGCCAAGTTTAAAAAATTAATACGGCATACCCCAAAGACGGATAAAGCCTTCGGATAGTTTAGGATCAAAAGTATCTTTGTCCCCATAGGTGGCAAGCTCTTCCTTATAACGAGAAAAAGGTGACTTGCGCCCTACCACGCTAGCGCTTCCTTTAAACAACTTCATTCGTACCACCCCGCTGACGCGCTCTTGTGTCTTATTAATAAAGGCATCAAGCTGTTGCTTCAAAGGCGTTTCCCATAACCCGTAATAGGTCAGCTCAGCATAACGAGGAGAAATGAGTTCCTTATAATGTAACGTCTCACGATCCAAGACCATGGCTTCTAATTCTTTATGCGAGGTAATCAAAATTGTCCCTGCTGGATTCTCATAAATCTCCCGAGACTTAATACCCACCAAACGGTTCTCAACCATATCGACACGACCAACCCCATTGCGTCCGCCGATTTCATTAAGCAATTGAACCAACTCTACTGGGCCATAGGCTTTGCCGTTGACCTTAACAGGAATCCCTTTGGAATATTCAATCTCGACGTACTCTGGCTTGTTAGCACACTTTAACGGATTCTTGGTCATCAAATAAATCTCTTCCGGTGGTTCAACCCAAGGATCTTCCAAAATGCCACATTCAATAGAACGGCCATAAAGATTAATATCCGTCGAGTAGGGGCTCTTCTTGGTGACATCGATGGGAATCTTATGCTTATGGGCATATTCAATTTCCTGCTCGCGCGTCTTTAATTCCCAAGTACGTAAAGGTGCCAACAATTCCAGATGCGGTGCTAAAATCTTAGCAGTTACTTCAAAACGTACCTGATCGTTGCCCTTACCGGTACACCCATGAGCAATCGCGTTGGCCTTTTCTTTCTTAGCCACCGCCACCTGATGCTTGGCAATCAACGGACGTGAAAGAGCTGTTGCTAAGAAATACTTGCCCTCATAAACAGCGTTCGCCTTAATCGCAGGGAAAACATAATCTTTCACAAACTCCTGCTTTAAATCCAAAATATAAACCTTAGATGCACCCGTCGCTAACGCACGCTTTTCAATCGCCTTAAAATCACTCCCCTGGCCTACATCCGCCATAAAGGCGATAACTTCATAACCCTTATCCTTATACCAACGAATTAAACAGCTAGTATCTAATCCCCCTGAATAAGCTAATACGACTTTTTTCATTTCTTAGATCCTTTCAATAAATATAACAAAACTGCCTTTTGGGCATGCAAACGATTTTCTGCCTGATCAAATATAATTGAATGTTTTCCATCAATGACTTCTTCAGTCACTTCTAAACCCCGATGCGCGGGCAAGCAATGCATAAACACATAATTCTTATCCGCCAACGCTGTTAGTTTAGAATTAATCTGATAACCATCAAATTGCTTAATACGTTTCTTGGTTTCTGTCTCCTGGCCCATACTCACCCATACGTCGGAATAAATCACTTGAGCCCCTTTGACCGCCGCCTTAGGATCTCGACCTATATCAATCAAAGCCCCGGTTGTTTTGGCTACTGCTTGAGCTTCTTTTAAGATTTCAGGATTGGGGTCATAGCCTTTAGGCCCGGCAAAACGTATATTCATCCCAACCTTAACACAGGCAAACATTAGAGAATGAAATACATTATTACCATCCCCCACATAGGCTAACGTCAGCCCCTTAAACTTACCAAAATTCTCACGAATCGTTTGAATATCTGCCAACGCCTGGCAAGGGTGATACAAATCGCATAGAGCATTAATGACCGGTATATCCGCATGCTCGGCTAACTCGTAGATATCCTTATGATCAAAAACCCGAGCCACAATGCACTGCACATAACGAGAAAGGGTTTTAGCCACATCATGGGTGGTTTCACGTTTACCTAAACTAATTTCATCTGGCCCCAAGTAAAGGCAGTAACCTCCTAATTCACTCACACCGACGGCAAAAGATACACGAGTTCGATTCGAAGGTTTCTGAAATATCAAGGCCACTGTCTTGCCTTTTAAATCGTTTCGAATTTTACCTTTTTGGGTTTTTAATTTATCGGCTGAATTAATCAACTCCAGTATTTCAGCGCTGGAATAATCTGCTAGCCTAATGAAATCACGTTTCATATACATCCTTATTGTCCTTGCGTGGAACGAAGTTACGAAGCAATCTCATTGTTAATAGATTGCTTCGCTTCGCTCACAAAGACACTTTTAATAGATTTATCTAAAATAAATATCGCCTTATTAATCTGTCGTTGCGTTACATTTAAAGCCGGCATAATACGAAGCACATTGCCCTGTGTACAGTTAATAATCAGCCCATGCTCGAAGCATTCCTTAAAAATACTCTGCCCCTCAACCGTCAACTCTACCCCTAT
>JBAXBI010000104.1:0-5295 GCA_037142055.1 Candidatus Omnitrophota bacterium
CATCGGGTCCGGGGTTCCCCACCGGCGGCCGATGAAAACGGACGTGGAGAAGAACCATATTTCGCATCTTAAAGGGCTTTCAAAATCGAACTGCCAGTTGGCCAGGCGTGTCAGGATCGGGAAGTTG
This sequence comes from Candidatus Omnitrophota bacterium, assembly GCA_037142055.1. Taxonomy (GTDB): domain Bacteria; phylum Omnitrophota; class Gorgyraeia; order Zapsychrales; family Fredricksoniimonadaceae; genus JACQCF01. Next base: position 128 of record JBAXBI010000104.1, read on the forward strand.
CCGGTCTTGACCTGATGGTTCCCGGGGGGAAGGACCTCGGCGATCTGCCCCTGATAAATGAACAGGGCGACCTGATTGGGCTTGACGATGATGATCGTCCCGGAATAAAGGTCCGCGGTCCCGGTCACCGGGAACTTGGCGGCGACAAGGCTGCCGCTGGAATCTTCGAATTCGTAAATACCCTTAAAGACCGTTCCCTGATCATTTTGCATAAGGTATCCCTCTCGTTGAATTCCAGAATAATCAGAAAAGGATAACATATTATTTTTATGTTGTCCATAAAGGTGACGGACACTTTTTGCGGTTTCTTATCTTGCCCAACGGAGTTAGAACGCCTGCTTATGCGGAGAGGCGAGAAAATGCGGATTATTTATGTTTATTAAACCCCAAGGGCATTAAAAACAGGGGTTACTGGTCTTTGACTATTATTAGCCGAAAATTATTGAATTTTTTTCCGATTATCATCTTAATGGGAATAACGGTAAATAACAGCATGATGATAAATCCGAAGAAACCACCTATTAATTGTGCCGTTTTAAGCGATGGGTGCAGTGGCAACAAAACAATAGTTACCATTGGAATGATAATTATGAAGCCTGCAATTATCGCAAGAAGGATGGCAATCAGGGATCTTAAAGTATATCATCTAGATTTTAATGGTCAAAAGCATATCGGAACAATGATAGTGACATATATTTAATTAGGCCGGAGCAATGAGCTGGGGATTGTCAGTCAACAAAAAACCTGCTCTATTGAGCAGGTTTTTTGTTATTTGGTAGCCCCAGACCGTTACACTTTGAAACAAATACTGCAGGAAATCGAAACAATCTTCGCCCTGCGCGAATTCTTACCGGCAAATATCGCCGTTCCCGCCTTAAATACCGCTTCAGTTGGCCGGTCTAATCGGGACCGGCACTCCGCCGCCCCCTCGCTCCGCTCGTAACGGGGCGGCTTCGGAACCGGATGACCGAAATCGCCGCGTTTCTTATCCTCCCCAACGGGGTTAGAACACATGTCTATGCGGGGAAGTGCGCGTTAAATGCCCTTTATTCGAGCGGGGTTAAGCTTTTAAGACATCTTTGAGACGAATTCAAGGCGGGGCCGCGCGTTGAATTGTGGTGACAGCGTCCCCACAATTGATCGCAATTGTGCAGACAGTGTCAGCACAATCTTAGCCTATCTTTCCAAGCGTCTGTTGATATATTCTTTCAAGTTCCGGATCCGGCCCGGGGTACTCATAAACATTTCTTACGCGTTTTGTAGGTCCAGCGTTGCAATCTCCCTCTTGATGAACGTACATATCAACGATCACTTTGCCGTCTTTTTCTGTGACCGAATTTACTTCTGCCCAAACATCCAAACTCAGCGATGCTTTATGAACCAATTTCGTTCCGTCATTAATCAGAAATGCCAGTTCATACAAGTCCGCGTTGCCTCCCGTGTTCTCACTGATAATGACTGCCGCATCTTTGAGCCCATCATGGTTAAAATCGCCATAAACATACTTGTTGTCATAGCAAACGCCAAGATTCGCATCTTGAAAAAAGCCATTCACCAAGGTGGCTATCTGAGTATCCGACTCATCTGCAAAAAAATAGGTCCTATTCCCGAATTGCTTAAACGCCTCATCTGAAGCGCATCCGGTAATGGCCAAAAAAGTTGTTGTCAGCAAGATTCCAAATATTATTCGCATATAAAAATATGATGATGGTCTTTTGTGATCCAGTGCCCCTTGGTGCATTGGATCTTTGGTTTGACGATCTTTCTGTCTTTCGCGCTAGAATCCGCCGGGGACTTTTTTTCGAACTCATCTTGATACTTCAGTGTCTTTGAGACATAGTTTCTAATCTCAGTAATTTTATCTGCTTTTACCCTGGCCGCCTTTAGAAAGGTTTTTACATCATCCCAAATAGCAGGATTCTTTCCGGCCTTTTGTGCAAGTTGTTGCGCCGTGGCAATGGGTGTTGGGCCAGCGTTATATGCGGCAAGATCAAACTTTTCACGCTCAACCGGATCAGTCACCGGGACTGTTCGCACTTTTGCTGTTAGGATTGTTTCTTTGGAAAATTCATAGTCGATATCTTTCAAATACCGTGCGGCGGCAATAGAAGCGCAATCAATATCAAAGCGCTGATCATTTTCTTTAGACACACTCAAGCCGTACCGTTCCGCCGTCACCTTGTCCAGATGGAACTCTCCGGCAGCTTTAGTAATGCCTCGAGTCTTTAATGAATCGCCAAAACTGCTTTCTTTGCCGTAAACAGCTTCCAATGTATGAACATCCAGAACATCGTTATGATCAAAATAAGTGGAGGCATTCTCAAGTGCCTGGCGAATATGCTCGTGTTTTTTCTCCCGGTCAATCCAAATGTCAACATCGCTCGGCTTCTTGAGCATATTTTATTCCTTTCTTTTTTGATGCTGATCGATATTCTTAAAAGGGGTGTTCATAGCGCACTGTAAATTTTTCGAATAGTTAATCATGCCTGTGAAATTTACTGATCCCGCCCGGAGGCCTTTCTCAATCCATCTAGGAGTTCAGGATTGACAGCGTATCCTAATTCCGCTGCTTTATGTTCGTCTGCCCAAGCGTTGTCAAATTTCCTTGTTGCATAATATGCAACTCCGCGGTCGTAATAAGCTTTTGCATAAGACGGGCTAATTTTAATGGCATTTGTATAATCAGCGATAGCTTCTGGGTAATGCTGTAAGCGAGTATGGGCAAGCCCCCGGCTGTACCAAGCCACATATAGATTGGGATTTATTTCAATAGCCCTAGTAAGGTCGGTGATGGCTTGACTTAAGTTATTTAGTTGATAATTGGAAAGTCCTCGGTTGTAATACGCCATTGCATCATTAGGGTCATTTTCAATCGCCTTATTGAGTTCGGCAATCGCTTGAGCATAATCACCTTGACTTTCATAGATGGCCCCAAGATTGCTATAAGCTTTTGCCATCTTTGGGTCAATTTCAACGGCTTTGGCAATATCAGCGATGCCTTGAGTAAGATTGCCCTTGTTTTGGTAGATAAGCCCGCGATTGTTGTAGGCTTCAGCATCATTAGGATTGGTCTCGATAGCCTTATTAAATTCAAGGAAGGCTTGATCATAATTTCCTTGCTGAACATAAGCATTCCCTTTTACCACGTGTTCACTTGAAGTATTCGCATATCCAGAACTCACACTTAAAACAAAAACGCCTATGAGAGCTAAGCACACACCTTGAAACATAATTTCTTTTTTCATAGTCCTATTCTCCGTCTTTTTTAATGAAGAAAGTTAGCCAGATGGTTCCATCCCAAGAAAGATGAAATTCCTATTGCCCAGACTAAGGCCCAGTTAAATTGTTGCCATTTAGTCGCACGACATTCTTTGCGAAGAGTAAATGTAATAAGCCAGCCAACAAATATCGGAAGAACCGAAGCTCCGATGCCTCTCGCTATAGCAAAAAGAGCAAAAGATTGCCCATAGAAATATGAATTTAATAACAAAAGAATACCGCTTAGCCAAACTGTACTCGCTAATGTGCCCATGCCTCCCCCTGTATTTCGTGCGTTAACGAATCTTTTAGATTGTAACTATGCTTAGATCACCAGAACAGCATCGGACTTCTGAGCGTATTGAGAGTTGATTCCTCGACAAATATTCTCAATTTCTTCGATGATGTTTTCCTTTGAGAATAAAGACTCCTCGGTTAAATTATGTTGCTCGCTCAAGACAGTTCGAATGACACGCTTAAAATCTTTCGACACGAATATCTTTATTAGACGATTACCATCAACAACCTCTTCCAAAGGTCGCCATGGATACGGGCATATGGTTACTACGGCGCCTTGCTTATCGGTTCTAAAATCGAGAAAACTTTTAGGATGATATATCTTTATACCCAAGAACTCAAACGGCTGTTTTTCTACGACATCTCGATGCGCCAATGGCAGCCACTCAACAGACTCATTCGGAGGCAATTCATATATCCATATAACACCATCACTATCTATGTCTTTGTTCACTGCAAAGAACAAAGCCACTCCATGAAAATAAGTCCAATCTAAACATCTTGTTATCAGACCATAGTGCTGTGCCAAAACAAACCATTCAAAATCATTATTGGGCCAAGCGATTTCTTCCCTATTGCCAAGATAACAAGTCATTCTTTTCTTAAAGTCTTCAAAAATTTTTATCTCATTTGTAGCGGTTATAGGATTGCATCGAGCTGCTTGTGGCATTAAAGGCATATCTTTTGACTGTCCTCGAAATATAAATTTCTTACCTGTCTTCTTAAGAGAGACGACTACTTGTTCAAGCATGTTTATTGATTCAATTTGTGGCAATATTTTTGGCATTCTTACCTCTGTCTAACCAAATACCCGCACCATCCTGAACGGGACGATTCCTATGCGTTTCTAACCTAGCTGATACATCGCATGTGCACCAACGCACACCAGATTTATCATCCTGCAGATTCGATATACTTGCTGTCGTACGGATGACCGCCCCATATGACCTGCTAAATTTATGCGCCATCTTATGCGCCATTTTAAAGGCGTATGCGCCATAAGAATATGCGCCATCTTATGAGCCAAGCTTTCTATTTACGCGCCATGGCTTTAAGCCGAATATTTTGTCCCCTTACGAACACCGGTGGCTCTTGCTTGACCGGATTCAACAAGCCCCTGCAAATCACGCAGTGCAGTTCTTCTGGCAACCTTATGCATATTTTGATACTGCTCGTTGGTCAAAACCATTTTCTCATTCACCATCAACCGCAAGGCTTCGATTTGACGTTTGTTCAGGCCAAGTTTCTTAAGGTCGGTTGTCCGCTCTTCAGGGATACTCGGTACAAGATCAAGAATTTTGTCACCCGGGCCCAAAAAGGTGACCGCAAAGAAATCGCCCTCCTCAGTGAGGGTTGGTTCTTTAAGCCCATGAGCTTTCATCAAGTTCTTCATCTTGCCGATACCGGTCCCGAACCTCTCCATATCCATCGTTTCGTGAAAAATTCGGCAGATAGTTTCATTGCGCGTGCTGTGTTTGCCTTCCAGCGATTTAAACTTAAGGCCGGGGAGTAGGCCGCCGGGATTTTTAATCTCCACGCGGTCGTCAAAAATAGCAACCATGATCGGAGCTCCGCGTCGATCATAGTCACGGTGAGCGATAGTGTCAATGACC
>JBAXBI010000105.1:0-5293 GCA_037142055.1 Candidatus Omnitrophota bacterium
TGCGCACAGATCTCTTCCACAAGCTCAACAATATCTAAAGTTTCTAATTTAGGAATTTGTAAATTAAAGATCGGTAGAGTCTCAAACTCAGCACTATCTAGACTGCCATTAAAAATAGCATCAATGGCCAAACGATTTTCTTTTAGAGGAATTCGATATCCTACTCCATAAGCTCCGGCAATCCACCCCGTATTAAGCAGATATGCTGAAGCATTATGCTCCTGCATTTTGTTAGCTAAAATTTCAGCGTATTTAGTCGGATGAACCATTAAGAATGCTTTACCAAAACATGCTGAGAACGTCGCGGTAGGTTCTTTAACACCTAGTTCAGTACCAGCAACCTTAGCCGTATAACCACTTAAATAATGATACATGGCCTGTTCTTTGGTGAGTTTTGAAACAGGAGGCAGAACACCATAAGCATCACAAGCTAAAAAAATTATTTTAGAAGGATGGGTTCCTTTAGAGGCAGGTTTAACGATATTTTCAATATGATCAATCGGATACGAGACACGAGTATTTTCCGTTTTCTTCTTAGAAGCGAAATCAACATGACCTTGCGCAGAAATATCACAATTCTCCAGCAAAGCATTGCGTCGAATTGCTTTATAGATTTCAGGTTCACGCTCTGGCGTTAAGTCAATACACTTAGCGTAGCAGCCGCCTTCAAAATTAAAAACGCCATCATTATCCCAACCATGTTCGTCATCCCCAATAAGTGCACGCTTTGGGTCAGTCGACAAAGTAGTTTTTCCAGTGCCTGAGAGACCAAAGAACAAAGCCGTATCTCCTCCTTGGCCTTGATTGGCTGAACAATGAAAAGCTCCAATACCTTTAAGAGGTAGAAAATAGTTCATGATAGAGAAGATCCCTTTTTTCATCTCTCCACCATACCAAGTTCCACCAATAACAGTCATTCGTTGACTCATGTTAAAAGCAATAAAAACCTCTGAACGTAATCCCCAAGCTTGATAATCCTTACATGTGGTTTTACAAGCATTAAGGATAGTCCAATCCGGTTTAAAATTCTCCAGTTCTGGCTCAGTTGGACGGAGAAACATATTCTTAAAGAAATGCGCCATCCAAGCGACTTCGGTTACTAAACGGACACAAATACGAGTATCCTTATTCGTTCCGCTAAACCCATCCATCACATAAAGCTTCTTCCCATTTAATTGTGTAAGTGAAAGTCCTTTTAAATGGGCCCAAGTTTCTTTTGAGATAGGCTTATTATCTGAACCGCTGGAAAGCCCATTAGCCCACCAGAGGGTATCCTTGGTTACATCATCCATGACAATATATTTATCTTTAGGAGAACGGCCGGTAAATTTTCCAGTATCAACAGCAACAGTACCTGAATCCGTCACTATTCCTCGCTCATAACCTTCTAAAGCAGGATCTGTTTCATAACGAAATAATTCATCAAAAGGAAGGTTATAATGCAATTGCGAACTTTCAATCCCTAAAGATTTCAAATCTATCTGATTCATTGTTTCCTACCCTTTCACTAAAAACATTATCTAAATCTTAAGCAACCTCAAGATATTTCTTAATGGCTGACAAAAGAACTTCCGGTTTAAATGGTTTACAAATATATTCTTTTACCCCTTCAACCTTAAAAATCTCCGCCATCCCCTCTTTAGCTGTTAAAACAATAATCGGCACTGTCTTCACATTAGCAATCTTCTTTAATTCAAAAACAAAAGTATACCCGTTCATTCTTGGCATTTGGACATCTAATACGATCAAATCAGGAGCGTCCTTTTTAACTAACTCAATCCCCTCTTGCCCATCATAAGCAATACGCACTGAAAAATCATGAGCTTCCAAGAAGGGCTGCACAACTTTCACTAATGTAGGATCATCATCAATCACTAAAATCTTCTTAGCCATAACTTTCTCCTTAAAGAATTATTTATCTACTGTAACTTTAGGTAAAGGTTCAACAACCAGTTCAACGACCATTCTTTTTTTTTCATCAACGTCGAAATTAATCTCATATTTATGCGACTGACTTTTACAATATTCAACACCATCTAAAACAGTATTAATGGCGCTTCTAAAATGCGACATTTCTAAATCCATGTAGCCTAAATGACTCAATTCTCTTTTAAAACAACCCGCGATTAAGTTAGAAATAGCGCCTATCCCGTCTAAAACCTCATCATCATTATCATAATCAATATATGGATACTTAAAAAGCCTTAACATTTCAGGGACAAAGGTACGTTCCATGTATACGATAATTACCGCTACAGAAACATTATTCTCCATCGATTTACTATCTTTATAGAAATGAATTGCTGATAACATGGTCGTACTGTTGAATTTCTCCATGGCATCAATACGCATACGATTAACAAACTGAATAATAGGCTTCTTATTGATAAGAGGCTCAGAGGAAAACTTATTTTCAGATTTCTCAAAGAACACTTTTTTTATAGCAGCAGTTAAAGCCAACGCCATCGTAAAAATATCTTCACTATGGTCGTTTCCAATAGTAGGCTTATTTTTTAAGCTTTCTTTGGCATACTCTTTAAACTTTGCTTTATCGAAAAAGTTGAACCCAGCCATACTTAAAATTATTGCAAAAAGGGCTTAATAATTTGCAAAAGTTCCTCAGGTTTATAAGGTTTTACAATATAGCCTGCCAGTTTGGGGTTAATTTCTCTGGCTAATTTCTTATTTTCATCTGAAGAAGATGCCGTTACCATAATGATAGGAATCGACGATAAGACTGGGATTTTTACCATTCCCGCCATTAGCTCAATGCCACTCATTTTGGGCATTTGCCAATCTAAAAGAATAAAACATATATCCTGGTAATGATTAGCTAAAACTTCTAAAGCTTGTTCCCCATTTTCTGCTTGGAGAATTTCTTGTTCTATTTCTGCTTTAACAAGAACCCGAATTAAAAGTTTTCTATCTAAAGTGGAATCATCAACAACTAAAATTTTCATAATTTGATTATTCTATCTGAATTGATAATGGCAAGCAACTTGTTTTTATAATGAAAAACCTCTTAGTTACTCATTATTTATCATTAAGACCTACTTCTTGGGTTTGACAATAAAACCACTATTAAAACTCTTACGAATTGTTTCTAATAAAGATTTAGCTTGAGCTTCGTTTTCCAAATTACCTATACGAACTCTATACCAGGTACCCTTCTCCCCTAAATCGCTCATTTCAATATAGGCTTTATACCCCATATTTTTAAGATTAGCTAAAGCTGTATTAGCCCTTTTTTGATCCTGAAAAGAATAAACTTGCACGGCAAAACCAGCCTCTTGTCCATATTCAGGACTTGTAACAATCGCAGGGGATGTCACAGGGTCTTTAACCACCACAGGAGACTCCGCAGACGGATTGGAAGGCTTTTGATTAAACACCTCTTGCATCTCAACCTTACTTGTTGAAGTTTTTTGCTTAAGGCTTAATAATAAAATCACAGCCCCAGCCGCCACTAAGATTAAGATAATCCTCAAACTTTTATTTTGATTTGCCATGTTTTTCTCCCTTTATTTTCCAAATTCTTTGTATTCTAACCCGAAGTCTTTATAATCTCAAGAAGCATCTTGTTTGGGATACTGTCCATTTAATACTCCCTGAATCATCGCCTTAATATCATCACTAAAATCTTTATCCAGAATCCATTGCAAGTAGAATGGATCCTTCTTTGCGATAAGTTTCAAGGGTTCTTTACGGGCATATTTTCCAAAAGTCATATATAAATCTCCGTTCCACCAACGGAATTTGCGATCAGAATCAAAGTACTCCTTATTAGGTTCATAATCGAAAACTTTTAATGCCTCTACCTGTTCTTGCCCCTGCCCGTAGCGTTTGAGTTGTTCCTCTAAAATACCTAAAGCAGCTTGCGTATCTGCTAAAGCAGAATGGGCATCTTTAAGTTCCTGGTGACAATAGAAGCTATAGGCTGCACTCAAATCACGTTTCTCATGTAGGTGATAAATCTTCTGAGCATCATAAATAGTACGCTGACTATAATCAAATCTTAAACCTGCATCACTGACCTCACGAGCCAACAAGGGGAGATCAAATCGTTCGATATTAAATCCTCCTAAATCAGCTTCGCCTATAAATTGCAACACCTTACCAACGATCTGTCCAAAGGCTGGAGCATCTTTAACATCATCTTGAGTAATCCCCGTTATTTCTGTAACCTTGGGAGGAATGGCCATAGCCGGATTGACCTTGGTCGCAAATTGCTCTTTTGTCCCATCGGGGAGAATCTTAATAAGCCCTATTTCAATAATCCTATCTTTCTCAATCCATATACCAGTTGTTTCTAAATCCAGCACTACTAAAGGGTGAGTCAATTTCATGTTTTAGCTTTCTTCTTTAAACGGGCCTGTTGGTTAAGAGCAATTGCTTGATCCAAAACCCGCTCGATAAGCTCTGGATAGTCGATCCCTGCTAAATGTGCTGCCTGGGCCATTTCATCAATTCGCGCTATACAAGGGTTAGCATTGGGTTCAATAATAAATACTTCTCCCTGTAAATTTAAACGCAAATCAAAACGAAGATAACTTCTCGCATCTAACGCTCGGTACGCACGCCTACAGAGATCATTAATATCTTTAAGAATTGCTTGATCTAAATTCTTGGCAGGTACACTGTCGATTCCCCAACGCTTACGATAATTATCATCCCACTTAGCTTTATAGGTCGCTATATGTGGCTTCTGGTCAGACATATTTTTAAAAACCATTTCCCTAGGTGGAAATATCGTAATCGGTTTATACCCCATCACGGTCACATACAACTCCCGACCACCAACATACTCTTCCGCAATAGCATCCATGCCCATGTTTTGATGAATAAATTTGACTCTTTCAATAAAGGCTTCAGGGGTTTCAACGATAGACGCTTGAGAAATCCCACGGGACGCCTCTTCACATAAAGGCTTAATAATCGCTGGAAGTTGAAACTTAGAAGGAACAAAAACTCGGGAACCACGAACAAAATCATCAAAACGAGGAACCTTAATACGATGATAGTTAAAGATTTTTTTATGGAGCGCTTTATTATTACATAAATACAAAACGCCTGAGGATGACCCGGTAAAGGGAATTCCTAATACTTCAAGCAAGGCAGCAAGATTTTTCTCCAGATGAGTTTGGTCATTAAAGACCTCCATCATATTGAAAATCACATCTGGCTTATTTTCTTTAATCTCCTCAAACAAAGGACTAATATCATTATAAATACCAAGCAAGCTTACTTCATGTCTTAACTCTTTTAACGCCAGATAAACATCTTTCTCTGTGTA